>JAZNKZ010000043.1:0-110854 GCA_045578815.1 Paludibacteraceae bacterium | reverse complement strand
CGATTGAGTGAGCGAACGTGCCTCCATGTACGCTTTCATATTGATATCCTTCACAAGGAAGCCCGCATCTTTGAGCATAGATTGGATAGTAATCACGTCTGGGTGCACCATACCCCAACTGAGTGGCTCCATAGCTACGTCTAGCACGTCGCCACCTGCCTTAGCCACCTCCAGCATACTGGCTACAGAGAAGCCAGGGCCACTATGACCATGGTATTGTATGATGATATCAGGATGTTTCTCTTTGATCGCAGATACGATAGTGCCGAGCATTGCAGGGCGACCGATACCCGCCATATCCTTGAGACAGATTTCTTGTGCGCCGTTGGCGATAAGTTCTTCTGCGAGGTTAATATAGTATTCCGCATTGTGCACCTTAGAATAGGTGATACACATGGTCGCTTGTGCGGTCATACCAGCCTCTTTTGCCCATTTGATGGATGGGATGATATTGCGAGGGTCGTTGAGTCCGCAGAAGATACGCGTGATGTCCACACCTTGCGCGTGCTTCACCTTATACATGAGTTGGCGCACATCCGCAGGCACAGGGTTCATACGCAACGCGTTGAGACCACGGTCGAGCATGTGGGTCTTGATACCAGCCTCGTTGAAGGGCTTGGTAAAAGTGCGTACTGCTATATTTGGATTCTCGCCATAGAGAAGATTGACTTGTTCGCTAGCACCGCCATTGGTTTCTACACGGTCAAAGCATCCCATATCAATGATAACGGGAGCAATCTTTGCCAATTGATCTTTGCGTGGCACATACTTGCCACTGCTCTGCCACATGTCGCGATAGACAAGTGAGAATTGAATTTCTTTTTTAGCCATATTGTGATTAGTTTTAAGGATTCAAATAAATATAGTACTTCTAATTTCCGCGCAAAGGTACAAAAAAAAAAGCATATATGCAAATTTGCATATACACTTTTTTAGATTATCTTTATTATTTAACCCAAAAGAGGCGTTTGATGGTGTTTTTGATTGTTTGCAAAACAAGTTCCGTGAGCCACGATATTGGTTGTGAAGTCCATCGCTGTGGGTGAGTGGTGATCATAATGCGAGGTGGTAACATATCATCCTTGGCTGCGCGAATAATAGTTTGCGTTCGACGATAAACGAGTCCTTGCTTCGTCCACAGATCTTGATATTGTGGGATCTTGTCTCGCACAGAAACCTTGTAACCATCCCAACGACGGCCCGTGTCGGTAAGATAGAAGACCTCAGAAAAATCCACATCAAAGTATGGTTCGCCGATGATGTTGAGTAGGCGATAATCATAGTGTTTCCATAAATCACGGCCATCCCATTGACTAGTTGGTGCGCCGTGCATGCATATAGTGCGCACAGGGTAAAACTGACGAAAATATGCCAACTGCTGGATAAAATGTTCATATGCCTGTTTTACATCACCATTAGCAATAGCCATATCCTCGTAGTGGTAGCCTATCTCATGACCAAGTTCGGCAATAGCACGAATGACTTCTGGTTTGTTACTATCGGGCACTATACGGAAATAATATGAGGCACAAATACCCAACTCATTTTCGATTTGTGCGATACGTAAACTATTCTCTGCTTTTAGGTCCACATCATGGCGTAATATCACAAACCGTTCAAGTCGCTGCGAGGGCAAGAGCATACAATACTGCTCAAAAGTAATAAAACGATACCCCTTATGCAATAAAGCCACTAGCAACTTGCGATACGTTCGTAAGGTAAAGTCCATTTTTTTTCGTTGTGTTAGTAAGAAGGTGATTAGCAGCGCCCAAAACATAATTAGAATAACTCGTTAAGATGTTTCGCCAAGCGAACACCCGCCATATACATCTGGTATTCAGCCGTTTCTATCCATCTATAGGCATAGTGATAGGTATTGCCCGACCATGTAGAATGATATTGATAGATGGCATCTGTAACATGATAGGTATGGAGTAGTGTCTCCCCTTCGCTCATACGAAGAATATCCTTGTATTGATGACCATAAACGTCATGTAAATAGGACGCATACTCCGTATAACTAACCCCCCTGTACTCAACTAATTTGCTATCCCAAACGGAATGCAAGTTGGTATTCGATCCAAACCACTTCATACGTACTTTGTTGCCACCTTGATCGTCTAAATGCGCCACATGCATTGGGCAAAAACGATCCGCCATCATATGTACATAAAACACCAACGCATCGTGGCAATCAGGATGATGCATAAGCACAGTTTCCAAGCTATCTAACGCCATGAAAAGTTCTCCACCCTCCTCTGGATAATTGGTCAAAGTTGATACAACCTCAGCATCCGTCATGCCGCCTGCCAGATCCTGATAATGGCAAGTAAAACTAGTTGGATAGATAGTGTCACTTTTTATCTCATCTGGCCAAGTAGCGAGGTAGATCATTCCATGTTTACCCAGCACCTTATCCACATGTTTTCGGGCTTTACAGTCGAGATTATCGTAGGCTACTTGAGCTACAACACGGTGTCCTTTTGGCCCCCACGCGTAAATAGCAGTAAAGCACCAGAAGGAGAGAAAAAGAATTAGAATACGTTTCATAAAATGATTATTTTTTTCGATTATCAATACGATTTCTATACACAACAAATCGTTGGTATAGATATTCCAACGACAAATTGAGCAACATATTAATGATTGTCACCGCATATTCATTCCATTGCAAATCCTCTGCCAGCCAATCTCCCAACACAGTCGTCGCAGGTGTAAAAAATGCATAGAAAAGCAACACTAGTAGCATAGCTCGAGTGATGTTTGCATTGGACTTGAATGTGAAACGACGATTAAACGTGAAGTTCCACAAAATACTCAATAGCAACGATATTAAATAACATGGCCAATAGCGCCATCCCGTAAACTCATTCAGCAGTGCAAAAGACCCCATTTGAATCACGCCTGCACTTGCCGAAAACAGTACAAATTTCAGTACCCTAACCCACTCTTTTGTTTGTTTCATGCCTCTAACCTATATAAACTATAGCAGCTCCACGAGCGTCCTCTAAATTAATACAACTCTATCCACTCCACCTCATTACCCACACATTGCAGATAATGCTCAAAATTCTCACGCTTGATTACCACTGTCCCGCGACAATCGTTGGGATGAAAACTCAGGCTATCCGCTTGCAAGAGGTTTTTATCCAAAAACACTATCACATGATGCTCCACATCATTAATTAATCCAAATGGGCTCACACTACCTGGCTCTAATCCTAAATAACGCATCATGCGCTCTGGACTAGCGAAAGAGAGTTTACCTGGCGAGTTCTTGCCCGCAGCCATTAGCGACGCCTTCAATCGCTGCTCCAGATCGTGAATAGCCAGATCATGCTCGCAATCAAAGCAAATGAGATAATGTTGCGTACCTTTGTGATTGCGCATAAAGATATTCTTGCAATGCACGCTGCCATCGTCCTTCCACCAACGCTTTGCCTCCTCGATGGTTTTTCCTTCGGGATGGTTATAGCACTCAAATGGAATACCATGTTCCTTCAGATATGTCAATACAAGCTCTTGTCGTTCAGAATGGTTCAACATAGTTCAGAATAGTTTATGCTTCCATGATGACTTCGCGTAGCACTTCGCCCACCGTAGGGTGAGGGAACACCACTTGCTTGAACTCGCCTACGGTATAGCCCATGCGTACCGCGAAACTAGCCGCAGCCACAAACTCCGAACATGGATTACCAATCATATGCACACCCATGATCGTCTTGCTACGCTTGTCCACAATCACTTTACAGAGGCCTGTTTCACCTTCGTTCTCTGCCACAAAACGCCCCGAGAAAGTCATCGGCAACTTGTGCACCTCGTATGGCACGAATGGTTCGTCTGTGGACATTGATGGTGCAAAGTCACCTTCCTTGATCTCATTTAAGTCCTTCTCTGTCAATCCGATGCACGCAATCTCAGGATTGGTATAAACTACGCTTGGAATGGCGTTATAGGCTATACGCTGCAATGGTATCTGCTTGAGCATACGCCCCACTGCTACCTCTGCCTGACGGCTAGCCACATGCGCGAGCATGATCTTACCCGTCACATCGCCTGCGGCATATACATTTTTCAGGTTGGTGCGCATGAATTCATCCACCACAATACCACCACGATACATCTCCAATTCGGTCAAAGCCTCTAGTCCTTGTATATTCGCACGACGACCTACTGATACGAGGATATGCTCCGCCTCGTATTCGCCATTGGTAGTTAACACCTTATTACCCTGCAATTCGGTTACTTTGGTATCTGTCAATATCTGAATACCCGCTTTGCGGTATTTCTCCAGCAGGATAGTCACCACCTCTTGATCCAAGTTTGGCAAGATTGTTGGCATCGCCTCAATTACCGTCACAGGCACACCCAACTCGTGGTATAAGGTAGCAAACTCCATACCTATCACGCCACCGCCTACAATGATCATCGACTGAGGCAACTCCTTGCTATCCAACGCCATCGTCGAATCCCACACAGCAGGATTGTCCTGTATACCAGGTATTGGTGGCACGAAGTTCGTCGAACCCGTACAAATCAGTAAGTTCTCTGCCTCGTATTGCTCTTCACCACACTTGATTACAACTATCTCCTCCGTGCGACTAACCACCTCAGCTGCACCCATCACTACTGCACAATGCTCATTGTTGAGCTTCTGCTTAATACCTGCCACCAGCTTGCGCACCACCTTGGTCTTGCGTTGCACAATCTTGGCATAGTCAAAACTTACGCCTTCTGCCTTTACACCGTATTTATCGGCATGCGTGGCATTATAATATTGTTTGGCACTATAGAGCAAGGTTTTCGTTGGGATACAACCCACATTCAGGCATGTACCACCCAGAGCCGTTTGCTCAAAAATAACGACATCTTTACCTGCTTTAGAAGCGATCTCTGCGGCAGTGTATCCAGCAGGACCACCACCAATAATTGCTAAAAAGTATTTCATAATAGTGTTGTTTAGTGTGGTATAGTATTGTGTAGGGTTGTGTAGGGTTGTTTAGAGTTGTGTAGGGTTGTGTAGGGTGGTCAGATAGATTCGTACTGCACTCGCCACCATCTCCACGCATGGGCGCTTCTTGTAATATTCCTCCGTGCGAGGCGCAGGTGTAGGGTCAGTAAAGTTATTTGTCCTTGTTCCTTGTTCCTGACTTCTAACTCCAGACAGCAACTCAGCACATATCAAACTACCATTCTCTTGCTTAAACTTCTCTGCAAGAGCTTGCACAAACGTGTAGTTCGCTTTCTTGCCTTCAGCATCACCAGGCGTAGCGCTACCTTTCTCCAATCCCGCCAACATAAACATGCCACAGGCCGCGCCGCATGTCTGGCGCATACGACCGATGCCGCCACCAAACGACGCCGACAATCGCAATGCCAATGCCTCATCCTCAATACCATACAAGTCAGCACACGAAGCAAACACGGCCTGACTACAATTAAAACCCTGCCTAAAGAGCTCTTTAGCTCTTTCCACACGCCTATCTATCTCTTGTTGCGTCATCTTACAAAACTGGTTTTGAGTTTCGGTTCTTCGCTCATTGGCAATGGCTCATGGCTAAGTCCACGCATCATCCATGCCATATTCCGCCCCAAAGTACGCATCGTCTGCAAGCCCTCTAAATCCTCCAAAGCTTCGCCTGCTGCTGCACCATGCACGCTATTCCAATACTGCGATGGAACAACAGGCATATTATTGATTGTGAAGTACTTATTCAATCTATCAAACGTCGCACTTGCGCCACCTCTACGGCATACTGCCACTGCAGCAGCAGGCTTGTACGCCAGTAGTGAACCACACGAGTAGAATAATCGATCCAGCAACGCGCACAACGAACCATTAGGCCCCGCATAATACACAGGCGACCCCACTACCAATCCATCAACGCCCTCCTCTAATATAGTACGAAGTTGGTCGTAGAGTACATCCGAGAACGCACAATGCGTATGATTCTTTCTGCACGCGCCACATGCCACGCAACCACGAACACTTTGAGTACCGATTCCTACAGTAATAGTAGTAATTCCTTCTTCCTCTAGCACCTTCGCCACTTCCGCCAACGCGATGCTCGTATTACCCTTTGCACGGGGGCTACCGTTAATAAGTAGTACACGCATATATTACACTATTTATGCTGCAAAATTACTATTTTTTTTTCAAATGGACAAAAATTCTTCAAAATATTTGCATAAATGCAAAAAATATAGTACTTTTGCAGTCGATTTCGCGGCATTAGCACATCGGTAGTGCATCGGCTTCCCAAGCCGAGGAGGCGGGTTCGATTCCCGTATGCCGCTCTTCGTCGGAATGGGCTTGCAACAAAAAATGCGCTTTGCGCATTGAGGTTGCCGCCATTCCTCCTCTTACCTCGAACTCACGAAGCTCTCGGTAGGAATACAAAGAATACGAAGCTTAAGCTTCAAGAAATAAAAATGGGCTTGCAACAAGAAATGCGCCCTGCTGCGCATTTGGGTTGTCGCCATTCCTCCTCTTACCTCAAGCCCACAAGGCTCTCGGTAGGATAGGAGGAAATACTAAGCAAACAAAAATAGTGTATCGGTCTATCGCGGGATAAGGGAAGAAAAACTGTGGTTTTAATCCCCTATCACGAGGAAAGTCCGGGCAGCATAGAGCACCACAGCGGTTAATGGCCGTCAGGCAGCAATGTTTGGTCCCTGCAAAAGCGACGAACAATCTTGTAAAAGAGGAAGTGATACGAGCATACTGTGGGCTGCAATTCCAAGTAAACCAGTGTCTGAGCGCTGCTCGCGCGAGTTGGAGGGTAGGAAGCAACAGAAGCACGTAGTAATACGCGACTCAAGATTAATGATAGACGCCCACTCGTGGGTACAGAACCCGGCTTATAGATGCACTATTTTTTTTGAAAAATATTGAACCATTTTGAACAATACTGAACAATGAAAAAACATTTTCTACTACTATCTGTGGCACTATTGAGTGCTTTTTCTTTGCAAGCCAAACCTCGTATTGACCGCGCTGAACCACTTTGCTGGTGGACAGAAATGAACTGCCCACTCACGCTCATGCTTCACGGCGAGGACCTTGCTGATGCACAGGTAACTATCCAAAACATCAATGACGGTCGCGTGGTGAAAGGCGAATGCACAGGTCTGCAAGTAAAAAGCCAACACAACGCCGAAAGTCCAAACTACCTCTTTGTAGACTTGGCTGTAAATCAAGCAGGTACTTATCGTATCACTCTTAAGAAAGGCAAACACACCTCTAAGGTGGATTACACCATCCATACCCGCCGCGAAGGTAGCCGCGAACGCCAAGGATTCAACTCCAGCGATATGATCTACCTCATCATGTCTGACCGCTTTGTGGACGGTGACCCCAGCAACAACACCGTTGAGGGCATGGCTGAAGCATGTGCCAAAGACAACGTACACGGTCGCTTTGGCGGTGATATTCAGGGAATTATCAATTCGCTCGACCATATCGCATCATTGGGTGCAACCGCTATTTGGCCTACCCCACTCCTTGAGGATAACGAAGCAGCATGGTCCTACCACGGCTACGCATGCTCCGACTACTATCATATCGACCCTCGCTATGGCAGCAACGAGCTCTATCGCCAAATGGTGGAGAAAGCCCACGAGAAAGGCATTAAGTTCATCATGGACATGGTGCCCAACCACTGCGGTGGCACCCATTGGTGGATGAAAGACCTGCCATATCAAGATTGGATAAACCAATTCGACACTTTCACCAATACCCACAACGTGTTCTCTGCTAACTACGACATCAACGCATCGGAGTACGACCGTCTGCTCTCCAACCGCGGATGGTTTGACCGTCCAATGCCCGACATGAACCTTGAGAACCCAGACCTGCTGCAATACTTCAAGCAATGGGCTATCTGGTGGATTGAGTATGCCAACCTCGATGGCTTGCGTGTGGACACCTATCCATATATTGAGATGGTTCCTGGAAGCGAATGGGTGAAAGCGATTATGGATGAGTATCCTAACTTCAATATCGTAGGTGAGTGCTGGACACGTCCTGCATCGGCGGTAGCTTATTGGCAAACTGGCGTGAAGAACTACAACGGTTTTGACAGCCATTTGCCATCAGTGATGGACTTCCCTGTAGAAGAATCGATTCGCCAAGCATTGGAAACCGATGGCAAGCAATGGGGCGAAGGATTGACCCGCGTGTATGATGCCGTAGCGATGGACTACCTCTATGGCAATGTGAATAATATCATGATTATGTTGGGTAACCACGATATGGACCGTATTGCGGACGTAGTGAAAGACCAAGACCCACGCCGTGTGAAGTTGGCAACAACGATGTTGGCTACTATGCGCGGTATTCCACAAGTGTTCTACGGCGACGAGTACGGCATGAAGTCCGCTGACCGCAGTTTGGGTCACTCTACCCTGCGCATGCCATTGCCATTGGGCGAGGAAGTGACGGATGAGATGCAGGATATGTTCGATTTCCAAGCTCGCCTCTTCCAATGGCGCAAGGGTGAGCCAGTTATCCACACGGGTAAGACGATGCACTTTATGAGCCGCGACAATACATACGGTTTCTTCCGTTATAATGACAGCGAAGCAGTATTTGTATTCGCTAATGCTAGTGAAGAAAACCGCACTATACCTACTGCTAACTACGCTGAGATTTTGGGTAAGTACAATCCTGTAGGCGAGGATGTGATTACTGGCAAGACATACGATTTGAGCCAAAAGGATATTGTCATGCCTGCACTCACTAGCATTGTCGTAAAGCTCACAAAATAGGTGATTGTGTACTTGTTGACACCGAATTTTATTTAAAAATAATAAATGATCCAAACAAGGACGCAAGAAATTGCGTCCTTGTTTGTTAATCCCGTTACCACTCCGTTATCAGTTGCTACCTTTGTTGGAGAATCTTTTTTCATCACTCTATTTTGTCATCGCAAAATAGAGAACAAAATGAAGAGTCCCAGTTCTTCCAACTGCTCCTTTGTTCTATACTAATCTATCGTGTATCTAACGTGTATCTATCGTATATATATCATAGTTGATAGCAAAACAATAGGTATAAGAAAGAGGATGTATCAGCATTTGATACATCCTCTGATCTACTGGCCTATAGCTTGATTATCTATTACTTTTTAAAATAGCGGTTGTACAAGCCTTCGAAGCCTTTGCCGTGGCGAGCCTCGTCCTTAGCCATCTCGTGTACAGTATCGTGGATAGCATCCCAGTCCATCGCTTTTGCACGCTTAGCGATACGGAGTTTGTCTTCGCAAGCACCAGCCTCAGCCATCATACGCTTCTCGAGGTTCTCCTTAGTGCTCCAAACTACCTCGCCAAGCAACTCAGCGAACTTAGAGCAGTGCTCAGCCTCTTCCCAAGCGTAGCGCTTGAATGCCTCTGCGATCTCAGGATAGCCCTCGCGATCTGCTTGGCGGGACATAGCGAGATACATACCAACCTCGGTAGCCTCACCCATGAAGTGCGCATTGAGGTCCTTAATCATCTCCTCGTCGGTATCTTTAGCTACGCCGATGATGTGCTCGCAAGCGAATGCGATACCAGCAGACTCATCCACTTCTTTCCATGTTACTACTTGTTTGCATTGTGGGCAACGCTCTGGTGCAGGTGCTCCCTCGTGTACATAGCCGCAAATTGGGCAGATAAATTTCTTATTCATAACTATTGTTTTTCTATTATTAAAGTTAATAATCTTTTATCACTTTAGTACACACAAAAACCGTGCCAAAACTGTTAATTTTTGTAAAAAAAGTAGTCTATGCCATTCTCCCTGACACCACACGCCAATTAATCAGCAACCAAAGATTTTTCAAATATTCCTTCCTTCTATTCTGATAATCTAAGTAATACGCATGCTCCCACACGTCTATCGCTAGCAACGGTGTCAAGCCATATCGCAACGGATTATCGCCATTTGATAATGATAAAATCTTCAGTTCACCCTTATCATCTATCGCCAAAAACGTCCAACCCGAGCCAAAGAACCCTGCAGCTGCTTTATCTAGCTGCGCAACCATCTCCTCAAATGAGCCAAATGACTGCTCCGCCAGAAATAGCAACTCCCCAGATGGACGCTTGGCATCTTGCATAGGTGCTAACTGCTCAAAGAACATTGCGTGATTATACACTTGCCCTGCCATGTCAGCTAATGTGCCTTCAGGTACTTTGCGCACCAAATCGCCTAGTGATAGCCCCTCATATTTGGAACCATCTACTAAGTTATTTAATGTATCAACATAGTTACGAAAATGTTTCCCATAATGATAGGAAACTGTCTCTTGGCTCATCATCGGAGCCAAATCTCCGAATTGGTATCCCAACTCTGGGAGTTCAAAATGAAATTTGATCATAGGTCTAGGAATAAAAAACAACATGCAGCATATTATCATGCTACATGTTATTACTTACAAAAACCGTGCCACACTTATCTCGTTCTTGATCCACCTCCGGAGCGTGAACCGCCACTACTTGGGCGCGCCCCTCCCGAAGAGTAACCACCAGTAGAGCGCATTGATCCGCTAGTAGTAGTACGAACAGATGTGCCACTGGAACGCATAGAACTGCTGCTGGTTGTGCGAACTGCGGAACTGCTTCTACTTGGGCTGCTGGAACGCGTCACGCTTGTCGAAGTGCTTCTGCTTGGCGTTGTTGCCGTGCTTCTGGTAGTAGTTGTTGTACTTCTAGTCGTAGTGGTTGTACTGCGACTAGGAGAAGTTGCACTACTGCGTGTAGCAGTCGTTCGTGTCGCCGTCCCTGCGGTAGTACGTGTGGTAGTCGATGTACGAGTGCTACCACTCACACCTTCTGGGCGACGGGTTGTAGAGTTAGTTCTAACCGTTGTACTGCCATATGTACGATCTCCTCTGCTTGCTGTATTCACCCTAGTGGCTGAGCCTCTGCTACCCGTACCTGCTGCACGCATTGAGGTACGACGTTCAGCCTCTAGCCCACGCGCATTTACCATACCGCGTGATGCATTGCGAGTTGCAAACGAACGCTCTGGATGACGACTGCCATAATCATTCCTACGTACACGATCATGCATATCACGATAATGTGGATGATGGTGATGTCCAGTACGATAGGTGCAGATTGGATGATGGTGGTGATACCAATAGCAGTGATCCCAGTACAAATGATGCGCTATGCAGTGATATGGATGCCACCAGCCTGGCCAATAATCCCAATAATAAGGCGAATGCCAGCACACCCAACTTGGCCCCCAAAACCAATCATATATCAATGGACGATAGATATAGACAGGTTCTATGATATAGTTCGCGCCATACACATATTCATCACCTACTACCTGAATAGTCACTTGCTCTTCATCATCTTTATCCACATAGATTGACGCTACATCTTGGTAGATATCCTTGGCCAATACAGCCTGAATCACTACCAAGTGACGATTACCATCTGCCACCTCTACCACACGTAAATAGTCCACATCACCATCGCCATTCAAATCCAAATTACTGAAAGCCGAATCTGGATCATTCAACAATCGTTCAAACTCTTCTAAATCCTTTGATTGACCAAACAATGTTGCTACCGTCTTCAAGTCTAGATTCTCTGATACATCCGACGAATTTGCAGTTACAGTTACGGTCTCATCTGCCCGGGCAGAACCGAGCATCAAGAAGCTAGCGCCTAGACTGATTACAGCCAATAAAAATACTCGTTTCATACTACACTAGATTTAAATTATGATGCATTTTCTCCTTCTTTGTCCGCATATATCGCATATTATACGGATTAGGAGTTATCTCTATTGCTATGTTTTCTACAATTTCTATGCCAAAGCTCTCAAGTCCAACGCGTTTCACTGGATTGTTTGTCATCAAGCGTAGCTTGTGAGCGCCAATCATACGCAAGATTTGTGCCCCTACACCATAGTTGCGCTCATCGGGTTGGAAACCTAAATGCACATTCGCCTCCACCGTGTCATCCCCCTCCTCTTGCAATTTATACGCACGGATTTTATTCATCAATCCTATGCCACGTCCCTCTTGGTTCATATAGACAATAACTCCTTTTCCCTCTTTCTCCACCATCTCCATTGCTTTGTGCAATTGCTCTCCACACTCACAACGCTTGGAGCCAAAAATATCTCCCGTCATACATGAAGAATGCACTCTGCACAGCACTGGTTCATCTTTCTCCCACAGACCTTTCACTAGCACAACATGCTCCAGCCCCGTCGTTAGTTCCCTGAACGGTGTTAACATAAAGTTGCCATACGCTGTTGGCAAACTTACCGTCTCACCCATCTCTACCAAGGAAACCTCTTCGCCTTTCACCTCTTGCTTCATCGTCTCATCTCCTTTCATCCGGTATGCGATCAAATCTTTTATTGATATCAAACTGAGCCCGTATTCCTTAGCCACATTTTCTAGTTGAGGCATACGCGCCATCGTGCCATCCTCATTCATAATTTCTATCAATGCTGCGACAGGTTGTAGACCTGCCATCCGTGCCAAATCCACTGCTGCCTCCGTATGACCTGCACGCTGCAACACACCTTTTTCCTGAGCATACAACGGATTTATATGACCTGGGCGACCAAAAGTCTCAGGTCTTGAAGTGGGATCAGCCAGCGCACGGATTGTTGCTGCTCTATCTTCTGCACTCACACCCGTAGTACAACCCTCTAACTTATCAACTGTCACTGTAAAAGGTGTACCCAACATTGATGTATTATTGGCCACCTGATGCATCAAACCAAGTTCAGCGCACCTGCTTTCTGGTAATGGCACACATAGTACTCCACGACCATGTTGCAACATAAAGTTCACCTTCTCTGATGTAATTTTCTCTGCTGCGATAATGAAATCACCTTCATTCTCACGATCTTCGTCATCTACAACTATCACGAATTTACCTTCGCGAATATCTTCAATTGCTTGTTCTATTGTATTCATAGTTTCTTTTATTTGCTTCTCACGCGCACGCGGCGAACGACCACGTGTAACCATTGTTTTATCTTTCCACCCACACGCATCCACGACTCTGGGCTAAACAACGGACTATCCGTAGCTGCCGTGTAAGTCAAGAAGATTCCTATTGGCAATAGCACCATCGAACTCAACCACATCCCCTGCCAACAAGGCCACAATGCCTCTCGAGCCATCTTATACCCAGTATTATCAATGATATAATATATAATAAACATAACCACTGATATCACCACTGGAGCCCCCAAACCGCCCTTGCGCGTTATCGCACCTAACGGAGCACCAATGAAAAAGAATATCAAACACGCAAACGCTAACGTAAACTTCCTGTGTAACTCTATTTCATGTTTCCTGATATAGCGCTGATGATCATTCAGCATCAGTGCATTATAATCCACCTTATCGCGCATCGCCTTCGCCTTATCCACCGCTGCACTCACAGCCCTATAACGCTCATCATCCGAGAAATGTGCATACAGCGAATCTGGCTCGTACTGGGCATATAACTCCTTCGCTCCCTCCAAGACATCCACGTTTCTATCTACCACGCGTTCACGACCAAAATAAAAATTCGTCACCATCTGCTCACTTTGCTCCCTACTTCGCTCCTTGGCTAATACCTCAACCGAGTCTATTGACTCCACCAATTCTACCACATTTTTCGACACATGCTGATCAGCCAACACTTCCTCGCTATAACGATCGAAGTTCATATCCATATCTATCAGCATCTGTTTTCTGCTAAATGACTCACGCCTATAAGGAATATTCTGCTCCGAGTTAGTCGCACGTTGTTGCTTGCGATCTAAGTTCTCAAATGCCTCACCACTACGTAGTACTAGTAGCAAATATTTATTGTCCTCTGAAAAATACAACTGCCCCGTATCCGCCAACATGACCGAGGCATTACGAAAACCGTTAGAATAGTCGTAAATCATCATATCATACAACATCCCCGTCTTCGCATCCTTATGACGAACATAGATATTATATCCCTCTATGCCGTCATAAAACTCGCCCTGTGGGATATCCAACTCAGGCGATTTCTGCTTTAGCGAGAAAATCAGCGCCCACAACTTCACCTGCGATACTGGTAATACATAGTTTGAAAACAAGAACGCACCCACGCACACAAACCCAATCGCCACCATCAGCGGACGCATGATTCTAAACAAACTTACGCCAGCAGCTTTCATCGCAGTCAACTCAAACTTTTCGCCCAGATTACCAAATGTCATTAGCGATGCTAGCAGTATCGCCAAGGGCAAAGCTAAAGGCACCACTGAAGTCACTGCATATACAAAAAACTCCGCTAACACTTTTATCTCCACGCCTTTACCTACCAGATCATTCACATGCATCCATACAAACTGCATAAGCAATATGAACACACAAATCAAGAAGGTCATCATCAACAACCCTAAAAACTGCTTCAACAAGTATATATCCAGTTTCTTCATTTATATCCCTATCCCTTTATCTCTCGCTCCAAATTCTTTGCCACAAAGCTCAGCGGCAATAATTCCGAAACACTATCCACCACATAGCATCCCTCTTCGCAGTACAATATCACCTTCATCGGCCTACCATACCGATGCTCTGTCTCTAGCATCACTTGCCTACAAGCGCCACACGGGCTCGAAACCTCGTGCGTGAAATGCCCGTTCGTAAAGCATGCTAGCGCCAGCGCAACCACAGGCGTATCTGGGTGATTAGCGTTCGCAGCAAATAGTGTCACGCGCTCAGCGCACATGCCGCTAGGATATGCTGCATTCTCTTGATTAGCACCTGTCACCACTTGACCGTCGGCTAACAATGCCGCAGCACCTACACGAAAGCCAGAATAGGGACAATATGCATTCTGCGTCATCTTTTTGGCAGTATCCACCAACGATGCCATCTCTGGCTCTAACTCGTCATACGAGTATACCTTTACCGATGTTTGTATTTGCAATTCTTTCATAACTTCACGCCATTTGCACGTTTATACTATAACTAGGCACTAGCAAGTGCACCACACCACTCGTATCCCCAGCCACCACATTGTCAATACCGCAATTCCTATGCCAAGCACAATTGCGGCAATAGCTATTGACCATTTATTAGTCTTTGACAGCCCCTTCTTAGCAAATGGGTCTTTGAGTTTGACAATAGGAAACTGCGCCTTTTCTGTCAGTGTATTACCAAACAACACACTCACGATTGCATCGGCATTTATAGCCCATCCATTGGCATTGAGGAGTGGCGCGAGATTGCGTTTGCGGAGCTTCATCCATGCAAGAATCATGGAAGGACCACTGATTATCAATAACAAGCCAGGAATCACCAACCAACCCCACCAGCCAAGACCTTCTAAGCCTATAGCCAAACTCGTGAAGAAACTACCTATGTATCCTACAGCCATACCAATGGCAGCAAAGATACCAGCGAACTTAGCAATATCGAATGGTGCAGGTTGTGGTGCTGCGGCTGGTGCAGCACCCGCAGCTGGAGTGGTTTGTAACTTGGTTGTCATATCCGCAAAAGATTTCTTTTCCTTCTCTGCTGCCGACTTAGAGATTAATCCATTCACCCAATTACCTAACTTGCGATACGGACTCCAGAAAGCTTGCCTGATAGAGATAGGATTGTCGATAATCTTTACCACTTCTGCTTCCCAGTCGCGACCTTGACGGTCGTAGAAGAGAGCATTCTTGCCTACCTTTAAGTGGCGGATATCACCTATCGTCATAGCTGCAACAATCAGCATCGACTGAGCAGATTCGTGGTGTGTACAATTGCAATATATTAGAAACATGCCACTATCTGGTGCTTGAGTATTATGCTTCGTCATATCGCTAACCTTCAAACAGAGATTACATGCTCGCTGGTCAATAACCAGCGTACCCGATTGAAAAATAGCCCATGGACTTCCACCTTTCGCCTCTACCCTTTCGCCTAACCGCCTTTTCGCATAAAAATCTTCAAATGACACAAAGTTCCTCAATAGCGTTACAAAGTCCCTATTCAGCAACAATAATTTCTCTAATGGTTTGTACTGTGCTTGTGCTGCTGCCAATGCAGTTGCATTAGCCTGCTCTGCAGCAGTCTTGGCCGCCTCCCATTCACCAATCTGTTTGCCCATCTCGGTGAACTGTTCCTCTGACATACCTGGTGCTACCGCATCTGCAGGCAGTGCCGCCAGCCCTAACGCTTGCAGTTTAGCCGTCTTGTAGTATTCCCCATATGCCTCAGCACATGCCTTGTATGCGGCTATCACATCTGCTTCATATGGTGCCTCTTGGACTGTTTGCACCTCTACCGAAACACCCGCAATAGCAGCCTTCACATCTGCTAGCGTCACTACGCCGTCCTTGGCTAGCGCATCAGCCACTTGCCTAATGGCTTCATTTTTTATCATCTTCACCTCTAGACTATCTTTGCCTGCCATCAGCACATCGGCATCCACGAGTACCTCGCAGAGCCACTCTGCGGTATGCACCACATCTAGGACATGGATTTTCTGGTCGTGGTTATGGTCAATCAGAGCCAAACTCTCGTCCGCAATCTCCAGTCCTGATACTGGACATGCTAGCACTGTCCATAATTTCTCATCCAATTCACCCAAGTGAGCGATATCTTTACCGCTCCTAATTACCACACGCGTATTGCCACCAATATTGGCATATGTCCACTTATGTTTCATATTTTTCGCTAATTAATCGGCTGCAAAGGTACAAAAAATTATGCACATATGCAAACTATAGATAGGCAAAACACATTTTTTACGCAATTTATTTGCACAATCAAAAAAAAAGCCGTACCTTTGTGCGCTTTTTTGCGGGCACCGTGTACGTCCGCACGAGAAAAGAGCCGAATTTTATGTTTAACTTTTAAATCGGATAACGATTATTGGTCTCGCTAATCATGTGACGAGTACCAATAAAGGTTGTTGTCCAAATCATTTGCTTAAAATGGCAGAAAATCTTTCACTCCAGAACTTCGACTGGGATGCATTTGAGAACGAATCAAAAGGCACACAAAACGAAGAATTACTCCAAAAGTATGACGCTACCCTCAACGCAATCAAAGACCAAGAGGTAGTTGAAGGTACTGTTATGTCAATCAACAAGCGCGAAGTTGTTGTTAACGTGGGCTACAAATCAGATGGTATCGTACCAGCTGCTGAGTTCCGCTACAACCCAGATTTGAAAGTTGGTGACAAAGTAGAAGTTTACGTAGAGAGCCAAGAGGACAAGAAAGGTCAATTGGTACTTTCTCACAAAGAGGCTCGTGCTGCTCGCAGCTGGGATCGCGTAAACGAAGCATTGGATAACAATGAAGTGGTTAAGGGTTACATCAAGTGCCGTACTAAGGGCGGTATGATTGTTGACATCCTTGGCACTGAGGCATTCTTGCCAGGTAGCCAAATCGATGTTAAGCCTATCCACGACTACGATGTATTCGTAGGCAAAACTATGGAATTCAAGATTGTTAAAGTTAACCCTGAGTTCCGCAATGTAGTTGTATCTCACAAGGCTCTCATTGAGGCAGAGCTCGAGGCACAACGCAAAGAGATTATCTCTCACTTGGAGAAAGGTCAAGTGCTTGAGGGTACCGTTAAGGCTATTTTGCCATACGGTGTATTCATGGACTTGGGCGGCGTAGATGGACTTATCCACATTACCGACCTTAGCTGGGGCCGTGTTAGTGATCCTAACACATTGCTCACCGCTGGTCAAAAGATTAATGTGGTCATCCTTGACTTCGATGATGAGAAGAAGCGCATCGCTCTCGGCTTGAAGCAACTTACCCCACACCCATGGGAAGCATTGGCAGCAGATATCAAGGTTGGCGACAAGATCAAAGGTACCGTTGTAGTTATGGCTGACTACGGAGCATTCGTAGAGGTTGCTCCTGGCGTAGAGGGCTTGATTCACGTTAGCGAAATGAGTTGGAGCCAACACCTCCGTTCTGCAAACGACTTCCTCAAAGTAGGCCAAGAGGTAGAAGCAGTTATCTTAACCCTCGACCGCGACGAGCGTAAGATGTCACTCGGTTTGAAACAACTCAAGGCTGATCCTTGGGAGACTGTTGACACCAAGTATGCAGTTGGCACACGCCACGCTGCTAAGGTTCGCAACTTCACCAACTTTGGTGTATTCGTTGAGATTGAAGAAGGCGTTGATGGCTTGATTCACATCAGCGACCTAAGCTGGACCAAGAAGATTAAACATCCAAATGAGTTCACCCAAATTGGCGCTGAGATCGAGGTTGCTGTTCTCGAAATCGACAAAGAGAACCGTCGTCTCTCTCTCGGTCACAAGCAATTGGAAGAGAACCCATGGGATGAGTTGGCAGCTAAATACGGCGTAGATACCATCGTTGAGGCTCAAGTAGCTGAAATCACCGACAAGGGTGCTGTAATCGTACTCGAAGGCGGCGTTGAAGGCTTCTGCACCGCTCGTCACCTCCAAAAAGAGGATAAGAGCCCTGTAGCTGCTGGCGACACTTTGAACTTCAAGGTTATTGAGTTCAACCGCGATGCTAAGCGTATCCTTCTTTCTCACCTCCGTACTTGGGAAGAGCGCAAAGAAGCTCCTGTAAAAGAGGCTAAGGCTGCTCCTAAGAAAGAGGCTCAACCAGAGTTGCCAAAGATGGAGAAAACCACTCTCGGTGACCTCAGCGTATTGGCTGACTTGAAGGCTTCTATGGCTGCTGAAGAGAAACCAGCAAAGAAGACTACCAAGAAAGCTGCTAAGAAAGAGGCAGAAGAAGCTGCTGAGTAATCAGTTAAGGTTTAAACAAAATACGCTTCCACATAGTGGGAGCGTATTTTTTATTGTTTAGTGGACGGCACAGAGTGCCTACTGTTTAGAGTTTAGCGTTCGTAGGTAGCAATATTGCCTTCGGATTCTTGTACGCTAACCTTATAGCAGTTCTCTACATGATCGCATATCCAGCGAGCGATGTTCTCTGACGAGGGATTCACATCCAATACCTCATTGATATACTTATGGTCGAAGGTATCCTTGACGATACGCTTGATATGCGTAAAATCGGTTACCATACCATCTTCGTTGAGTGTTTCGGACTTGCAATACACAGTCACGACGAAATTATGGCCATGCAATGCCTCACACTTGCTCTCATAGCTCAAATGAAGATTGTGAGCGGCTGAGATGGTAATTCGTTTTTCTACGTAATACATTAGTGATTAGTGATGAGTAATAAGTGATAAGTGATAAGTTATAAGTATATGCGCTGTACACGACGAGAGATAGAAGTCAATACCTCATATGGTATTGTCTGCAGTTTGTTGGCCAATTCCTCAATCGGCAGGTCATCGCCAAACACAATGGCATAATCCCCTACCTGTGCGTCAGTGCCAGTCACGTCAATCATAGCTTGATCCATGCACACATTTCCTACTACAGGACAACGCTTACCGCGAACCAGTACCTCACCCCAATAATTCGAAAAACGGCGATCAAACCCATCAGCATATCCAATAGGAATAACTGCTATCTGTCTGGGCTCTGTCAGTGTGGTATGACGACCATAACCTATTGTACTACCCGCGGATACTGTCTTGATACTTAATATAGTTGTTTTCAGTGTACAAACATTATGCAACTTTGCACCCGCAAATGACAAGCCATACAAGCCGATTCCTAAACGACACATATCATAGTGATACTCTGGGAAACGCTCAATACCTGCTGTGTTGCAAATATGCAATAATGGGCGATAAGGCAATGAGGCGATAAGTCTATCAGTGCAATGCTTGAAATATGCGGCTTGCTCATGAGTAAACGCATCAAACTGCGCTTCGTCACTACCTGCAAAATGTGAGAAGATGCTGGCTACGCGCACTGCCTTCTGAGATTGCAAGCGCTTGAGCAGCACAGACATGTCCTCACGATAGAAGCCCAAACGATGCATACCAGAATCTATCTTAATATGCACAGGTAATGCCTCTAGTCCCTTTGCCTCTGCTGCATGAATAATATCCTCTAATACTTGGAACGAGTATATATTAGGTTGCAAATTATTTTCTATAATCAAATCCAACGCAGCCACCTCTGGGTCCATGATAATAATCGGCAAAGTGATGCCGGCTTTGCGCAATTCTACCCCCTCATCTGCCACAGCTACAGCCAAATAATCTACCATACCACATTCTTGCAACGCACGACTCACCTCCACACTACCTGCTCCATATGCAAAAGCCTTGACCATACATGTGATTTTCGCAGTAGTAGGTATAAGCGAACGGAAATAGCGCACATTATCCATCATTGCAGACAGATTCACCTCTAGTATCGTCTCATGCGTTTGATGCAGAATACGCTGTGCGATAGTATCCTCATCATACCCCAACGCGCGCATTACGTCCGCGCATGTGCGTATATTTTGATGTGTAGTATCTTCGATTATCGTATCGCACTCATTAAATAGCAACATCTTCTCCTGTCGCTTTGCCTCCAACGATGGGAAGTTCTCTCCATGCTCATGCCCAATATATGTAACCACACCAATGGTAGGCAGAATCATCGGCTGCAACCTAGCCATCTCGCCCATCTCCGAAATTCCTGCTTCAAAGATAGCCAGTTCGGTCTGTTCATTGAGTTGCCATACCGAAAGGGGCACACCTATCTGCGAGTTATACGACTTAGGTGAACGAGTAATGCGATAATCATCCTTCAATAATTGATATAGCCACTCTTTAACTACCGTCTTGCCATTGGATCCCGTGATACCAATCACAGGACCATGGTAGAGCGAACGTTTGTAGGCAGCTAGTTGCTGTAAGGCGGTGAGAGTATCTTCGACGAGGAGGAATATGCTCGGTGTCCCGATGCCTAGTTCCCGAGTCCCGAGTCCCGAGTCCAATACCACAAACACCTTCACCCCACGTTCAATGAGTTCAGGGATATAGTTCGCACCATCGTTTTTCTCTGTCTTGAGAGCAAAGAAAAGTGTTGCCTCTGGTTCTGCACCCAACTGACGACTATCCGTCAACAGATGGCGAATATCCAAATTCTGCAAGCCATCGGACTGACCGATAACTTGCAGAGGACGAATTGCTTGTATGATTTCTTGGATTAACATCCTTCGAATTGCTGTAAAAAGCGCACATCGTTCTCAGAAAACAGGCGCAAGTCTTTCACGCGGTACTTAAGGTTAGTAATACGCTCTACACCCAAACCAAAGGCATAACCAGTATATACCTTAGAATCAATACCACAAGACTCTAGTACATTAGGATCCACCATACCGCAACCCAAAATCTCTACCCAACCTGTACCTTTACAGAAAGAGCATCCTTTGCCACCGCAGAGGTCGCAAGAGATATCCATCTCAGCAGATGGCTCGGTGAATGGGAAATAGCTTGGGCGAAGGCGAATCTGCGTCTCAGGACCAAACATCTCTTTCGCAAAATAAAGAAGTACCTCTCGAAGGTCGGCAAAGCTGACATTCTTGTCAATATACAATCCCTCTACCTGATGGAAGAAGCAGTGGGCACGTGCAGAAATAGCCTCATTACGGTACACACGTCCAGGGCACAAGACGCGGATAGGAGGCTCTTGACTGAGCATCACGCGCGTCTGTACACTAGAGGTATGCGAACGGAGTAGGATGTCCGATGGCTTTTGCACGCCAATCTCTTTCTCAATGAAGAAGGTATCTTGCATATCACGTGCTGGATGCTCGGGAGCAAAGTTTAGGAGCGAATACACATGCTTATCATCTTCCACCTCTGGTCCCTCTGCCACAGTGAATCCTACGCGAGAGAAGATGTCAATAATCTGCTCACGAACCAATGATAGTGGATGACGCGTACCCAACGCAATAGGGTCTGGAGTACGGGTCAAGTCTAGTTCTTCTGCTGCCTTGCTTGCACCACTAGCCTCTACGGCCTCACGCAATTCGTTGATGCGTTCCTCATACGCTTGGCGGAGTGCATTCAATGCTTGACCTATCTCACGCTTCTCCTCTTTAGGCACTTCACGAAACTCGTTGAAGAGGTCGGTTACCAAACCTTTCTTACTCAAGTATTTAATACGCAGTGCCTCCAATTGCTCTGCGTTGGTAGCTTGCAAACCAGCCACTTGGCCGAGCAAGTCTTGTATTTTCTCTTTAATGGTCATAATCGTCGTTTCTGCTATCAGCCCACAAAGTTACTGCTTTTTTTTTACATTTGCAAACATTAGGTATTAAAATTCACTTGTAAAGTGAAATTTGATGTTCTTGTAATCGTTTTGTGCCATTTGCAAGACATAGCCACTATCTGCCATAAACACATCCCTACCCTCTTTGTCTTTGGCCATATACTGCGCTTTGCGCTTTTTGAACATCTCCAGTTCGGCTTCGTTGTCCGACTCTATCCAGCATGCCTTGTACATCTGCAATGGCTCCCAACGGCATTTGGCTTGGTACTCATGCTCAAGGCGATGCTGAATCACCTCAAACTGCAGTTGACCTACCGTACCCACAATCTTGCGACCGTTGAACTGGCTGACAAACAACTGTGCTACACCTTCGTCCATGAGTTGGCTAACGCCTTTCTCCAATTGCTTTTGCTTCATTGGGTCGGCGTTCTCGATATACTTGAACATCTCTGGAGAGAAAGATGGCAATCCCTTGAAGTGGAGGTTCTCGCCGGCTGTCAGGGTGTCACCAATCTTGAAGTTGCCTGTATCTGGAAGACCTACTATATCGCCTGCAAATGCCTCATCTACAGTCTCTTTGCGCTGTGCCATAAAGCAGGTAGGAGCCGAGAAACGCATCTGGCGGTTCTCGCGCACGTGTTTATAATAGGTGTTACGTAGGAACTTACCGCTGCATATCTTGAAGAAGGCAATACACGAACGGTGGTTGGGGTCCATATTCGCGTGGATCTTAAAGCAGAAAGCCGTAAATCCATCCTCCATAGGTTCGACCTTGCGCTCTACTGCTTCCACAGGGCGTGGCGAAGGAGCAATCTGCACGAAGCACTCGAGGAGTTCCTTCACACCAAAGGTGTTCAACGCCGAGCCAAAGAACACAGGAGCCAAATCACCAGCTAGGTAGTCCTCTTGGCTGAATGGATTATATACGCCTTCGATCATCTCTAGATCCTCTTGCAGTTTGAGCGCATCTTGCTCGCCTACGAGCTCGGCAATCTGTGGGTCAGTGACATCATCAAATCGCAATGATTCAGTGACTTGCGTTTTGTTAGGGGTATAGAGATCGAGGGTAGATTGGAAGATATTATATACGCCTTTGAATCGCTCGCCGCTGTTGATTGGCCATGAGAGAGGGCGTACATGGATACCGAGTTCGCTCTCTACCTCGTCCATGAGATCGAATGGGTCTTTACCCTCGCGGTCCATCTTATTGACAAACACCATCACAGGGGTCTTGCGCATACGGCAGACCTGCATGAGGCGGCGGGTCTGTGTCTCCACACCTTTGGCGGAGTCAATGACGATAACTACGGAATCCACAGCAGTCAGCGTACGGAATGTGTCCTCTGCAAAGTCTTGGTGACCAGGGGTATCGAGGATATTGATGTGGTAGTTGTTGTAGTCAAATCCCATCACAGAAGTAGCCACGGAGATACCGCGCTGCTTCTCAATCTCCATCCAGTCGGAGGTAGCTGTTTTACGGATTTTGTTTGATTTTACGGCACCTGCCACATGGATAGCACCTCCGTAGAGCAGGAGTTTTTCAGTAAGCGTCGTTTTACCCGCATCTGGGTGCGAGATAATCGCAAAGGTGCGGCGACGCAAGATTTCTTGTTGTTCGGAATTGTTTAGCATTGTGTAGTGTTGTGTAGTGTTGTGTAGTGTTGTGTAGGATTGTATAGCCACACTACTCCACCCAAATCGGGTGCAAAGGTACTGCTTTTTTTGCATTTATGCAAATAATCGGGAAAAAGAGTTTTATAGAGCCAGCAAATTATTGCTTTTGTTGCTTATTGAGTGATCGGCACACATCGCAAGTCCCGCACGCAGCGGCGTCATTCTCTCCGAAGTAGGACAATAGTAGTTGCGAGCGGCAATACAACTGATTATCAGCATATTCAACCATCGCTTTTAGTTTGTCCACATAGTGGTCTTTGCGTTGCGAATAGAAGTGCTCTGGCACATGAATCTCCGCTTGTCGATTCACTGTCAACCGTAGCACATTGGCCACAGTACGCGAGACATAGGATATAACGCGTTTTTCTGCCAGTGAAACAAGCAGTTTGTGGGTCTGGTCATCAATTCCTCGAACATACTGCAAATCAGTGAAGATGCCCGTATATTCTCGCATCAGCGACTCTAGCAGCGCCATCTGCGCATCGGTTAGATTATAGTTGTCTAGTTCACGTCGTTGCACACGAATCTGTACGCGAGGTTGAATCTCCCGATCTTCCTCAAACGAAAAATAGCCCATTTGGCTAAGCAGATGCAAAGCCGAATAGGTGGTCAGTATGGGCAGATGCATCTTCTGACAGAGGTCATATACATCTAGGAAGAAGGTCGCTCCTTGTCCGCTGTCGGCTCCCACGCCGAGGTAGTTGCAAGTCTTGTGATAGACGGTGTGCAGGAACTCCTCTGGCGGATAGTTATCTGCCACGCGTTTGCGGGCTTTGGCTTTGTCTTGCGATGGGTCGTAGAGGAGTACAGCAAAGGCACGTTGCTCATCGCGCCCCGCGCGTCCTGCTTCTTGGAAATATGCCTCTATCGTATCTGGCAGATCATGGTGAATGACCACCCGCACATCGGGTTTGTCGATACCCATGCCGAAGGCGTTGGTGGCTACTATTATTCGGATATTGGACGCTTCGCTATTGGACGCCCTTTGGGCTATTGGACGCTCGCCAAGCGAGCTATTGGGTATGGGCGATGAATAGCGCTTCCATACCTCTTGCTTAGCAGAGCGCTCTTTGGAGGAAAGGCCTGCGTGGTAGAAGTCGGCCGAGAGGCCTTTCTCCTGAAGATATGCAGCCAGTTCTTGTGCGCGTTGGCGATTGCGGACATATACGATGGCCGATCCTGGCACGCGGCTGAGGATATGTACTATCTCATCGGCTTTCTTGTTAGTCTGACGCACCACATAGCTGAGGTTAGAGCGTAGGAAACTCTTGCGTAGCACATTCTTCTCGCGGAACGCCAACCGCTCTTGTATATCATCCACTACATCTGGTGTCGCCGTAGCGGTGAGTGCCAGTATTGGAATATGGTTATTGGACGCCCGTTGGGCTAAGGGACGCTGCGCTAATGGGTAATGGACGCCCTGCGGGCTATTGGACGCTTCGCTATTGGCAATGATGTCGCGTATCTCTGCGATTTTGAGGTAACTAGGGCGGAAGTCGTATCCCCATTGTGAGATGCAGTGGGCTTCATCCACAGCGATGAGGCAGATGGGTAGGCGTGCTAGTCGCTCGCGAAACTCCTCCGACTCTAGTCGCTCGGGCGACACATATAGGAATCTGTATGGTCCCCACATGCAGTTGTCCAATGCCGTTTTCTGCTGTTCGTAGCTCATGCCTGTGTAGATGGCTGCGGCGTGTATATCACGACGGCGTAGGTTCTCTACTTGGTCTTTCATCAGGGCGATGAGGGGTGTAATGACGAGGCATAGGCCATTCATGACCATTGTGGGCACTTGGAAGCATAGGCTCTTGCCGCCACCTGTAGGCATGAGTGCCAGTGTGTCGCGACCGTCTAAGACGGATTGGACAATTTCCTCCTGCAATGGTCGAAAATCGTCGTAGCCAAAATATGTCTTGAGTGCTTCGTGTGCGGTCATGGGATAAAAAGTACGAACTATGAGTGATAAGTTATGAGTTTATGGTGCAAAGGTACACATTTTTTCTGACATATACAAGAAATAGATTTATATAATTTTCCAAAAATGCTTTTTGTTAAGAAATCATTCCCTTGTACCTTGTATATATGCTCCGTGTTAAAGACCAAGGACGAACCAAGGAAGAACCAAGGAAGAACCAAGGAACGACCTAAGAACTCCGAAACTTAATATGTGCGTTTTATTAAGATTGTGACTAAAAAGGTTGACTGTCTTCCTAAAAAAGTTGACTGCTTTCCTGAAAAAGGTTGACTGATCAGTTTCTAAGAAAATCGCCCTAAAAAGCAATTTTTCTTGCTCAATTCAAAATAATTCACTACCTTTGCATCGTGAACCTGCGCTGGGGATGTCTGCACATCAGCGGCGGAGGGTAGCAGACATAAATAAAAGGCGTTTATTGGCGCTTGTTTTGGTCAATAGGAATCCGGAAAATTTCGCAACCCAAAGCAAGAGAGCGATAAATGCCCCTTGGTGTGTTTAATTCGTTGTGTTCTGCAACGATGAACATATCGGCGTGGGCATTCATTGTTTATTCTTGTTGCAGGGTCTTTCCGGAACCTCTATTGAAAGAATAAGCAAAGGTAAGGTTCCACGCTTTTTTTGTGGTTTATAGGCAGGTTCGGAACCAACCGCAGAAAAACAACATGCTATTCAACTCTTTCGAGTTCGCAATCTTTCTCCCAATAGTCTTCCTGCTCTATTGGTTCGTGTTTGACTACGCCATGCGCAAGTGCAAACGCCAACTGCTGTGGCAAAACCTCTTTGTCGTAGTCGCAAGTTATATCTTCTACGGCTGGTGGGATTGGCGATTCCTTATTCTAATTGCCATCACCACACTCCTCTCTTTCCTAAGTGGCATCGGAATCGAATATGCCCCAACACAACGAAGAAAGAAAGCCGTCATGATAGCCAATATCATTGTCAATCTCGGCATTCTGGGCATATATAAATACTACGACTTCTTCGCCACGCAGTTTGCTCGATTGTTCGGCATTGAGTCAGACTTCTTGCTGCTACACTTGATTCTGCCAGTTGGCATTAGTTTCTATACCTTCCAAGCCCTCTCATACTCCATTGATGTCTATCGCAAGCAGATACAACCCACTCATGACATTGTGGCTTTTACTGCCTTCCTCAGTTTCTTCCCACAGTTAGTAGCAGGTCCTATTGAGCGAGCAACCAACCTCCTACCACAATTCCAAAAGAAACGCACCTTTGACTATGCCACCGCAGTGGACGGTATGCGACAAATCTTGTGGGGCTTATTCAAGAAGATTGTAGTAGCAGACAACTGTGCCACCTATGTAGATACAGTCTTTGCCGACATTAGCAACCAATCGGGTAGTACATTGATGTTGGCTGCCGTACTCTTTACATTCCAAATCTACGGTGACTTCTCTGGTTATTCAGATATAGCGATAGGTACGGCAAAGTTGTTTGGCATTAAACTGATGCGTAACTTCAATGTGCCTTACTTCTCTCGCGATATAGCAGAGTTCTGGCGCAGATGGCATATCTCACTCACTACTTGGTTCCGCGATTATGTGTATATTCCATTGGGCGGTAGCAGACCTAATATCCCCGAGGCAATAAGGCAAAAAGGCGATAAGGCACTAGAGGCGAGATATACCAAATGGATTGCCGTCCGCAACACTTTTGTTATCTTCCTCTTGAGTGGTTTTTGGCACGGAGCGAACTGGACATTTGTTTTGTGGGGAGCATACCACGCATTGCTGTTTGTGCCTTTGCTTTTGCTAAACAAGAACCGCCGCTACCGCGACACGGTTGCTACAATCACCTTGCCCGATGGCACAATCAAAACCAAATGGCTACCTTCACTAAAAGAAGCAGGACAAATGCTCTTGACTTTCGCCTTGGCAGTCTTTGGGTGGATAATCTTCCGTGCCACTAGCATTGCAAATGTAGGTATATACTTACAGCATATATTTGATATTTCATTATTCTCTCCACCTATGATAATAACTGGGGTTAAACGCACTCTTTTATCAATTGTTATCCTACTCGTTGTAGAATGGCTACATAGAGATAAGCAACATGGATTAGACTTATCAAATAGAAACAAAGCAATACAATTGGCAATCAGTTATGCAATAGTGTTGTTTATACTTGAATTCGGAGCTAATGCCCAATCTTTTATTTATTTCCAATTTTAATATAGCATGAAGAAATTCTTATTTGTTGTTTTGGGTACAATTGGAATCCCAATTCTCCTTTTATTAGGATTATTTCTTTACACAGATCCTTTTAAAACGCTACACACCTTTGATATAAATGATATTGACGGAACAAATAGAGAGTATTTATCTACTGAACTTTTTAAGTTGAATAAAGATAAATATAATTATAATTCATTCGTATTCAGCAGTTCTAAAGGATGTGGTATTAATACATATACATGGAAGATGTTCATGCAAGATAGTACCGCACAACCATTTTTATTTCAAGCATGGAGCGAGTCTTTAACAGGTATCGAGTTAAAGATACAATACTTATTAGAAAATAATATCCCCATCAATAATGCACTTATTTTATTAGATATTCCAGGAAGCTTCGCCAAAAATCAATTACCCAATGAGGCATTATCCATGAAACATTACATGTTTACTCAACAACCAAAATGGATATATAATGCATACTTATTTTATAATTATTGTCAGAAGCCATCACAATGGTTAAAAAGTATCAAGAAGAAAATAAACCAGCAGAAAATCGCGCTTTCTTCTGATCTTATTACTAATGACTGGAATGCGAAGAATTATTCTACCTATAACAAAATACCAACCATGGACAGTTTGAAAGAGTGTAGCGATATGACCCGTAGGACATTTTTTGAAAATATTAAACATAAAACGGATAATGATGTTACAATGTCTCCCGTCATATTGAGTGACCCATTTAAGGAGCAATTGATGAGAATAAAAAAAATGTTGGAACAAAATTCAACAGATTATCACATCATTATTACACCTGCTTATTGTTATACATCATCATATATTAACAATAAGGATTTGGAAGAATTGAATACAATTTTCGGAGAAAAACGAGTACATGATTTTTCAAAACACTATATAACTCGTGATTATAATTATTTCACAGACCCTGGGCACTTCGGGTTGCGAGCAGGTTATATAATGCTTGAAGAAATATATTCCGATTTCAATCCAGAACATTAAAGCAGCCTGCTACATTTCACTCACATATAAGTTATAAATTGGTTTTAGATAGGCTACAGTGGTCACGAAGTGGTCGTGTAACCCACAGTCAACTTGAGCGCGACCTAATACAGCCACAGAAAGCCCACAGATGTCCTAGTTATCTATTCTATGTATTGCGCTACTTCCTCACTATGGGGATAGCTCGGGCGCAATACTCGGAGTGCGTTCCGTCGCACTCCTTCAGGTCCCGAAACTTGTAATACTTTTTTGTGACCCTAACGAGAAGAAGTTTAACACAATCTTGGCAACCTTAAAATACTATAATGCGGCTTAAAAACGGTAATAAGCCGCAGATTTTGCGGCTAAAATCAATATTTTTAACCGCAAAAATGATATTTTCACACAAAATCCTTGCATATATCTCACAAAAATTGTAATTTTGCAGGCAATTATTGATACATATACAACTATGTTTATTCATCAGGCGGATAATTGGACAAATTTTGTTTGGGACAAAGATAAAATCTCAGACAAACTCATGCAAGTGATGCAAGCGTTGGGTTATATGCATGGGCGATTGAGCATGCTCGGATTTGAAGAGCAACTGAAAGCCACAGCCGAAAGTATCACAGCCGAGATTGTGTCCACCTCACAAATAGAGGGTATCACACTCAAGACCAACTCCGTTCGCTCATCTGTAGCGAGGCGGTTGGGTGTGCCTGCAGAAGGCGTTGCTGAAAGTATTTCGCATGATGTGGAAGGCATTGTGACTGTGGAATTGGACGCAACGCACAACTACAGCCAACCATTAACACACGAGCGACTATTCAATTGGCACAACGAACTATTTCCTGCCAATCGAAGAAAACATTATCAAATAGATATTGGACAATACCGCACACATGGTATGCAGGTCGTTTCTGGTAATATGGGACGCGAGCGTGTGCATTATCAAGCACCTGAAGCGCAGCGCGTACCGCAAGAGATGGAGATATTCCTCAATTGGTACAACGATGAAACCATTGCTGCCTCACCTCTAAAAGCTGCCATTGCCCATTTTTGGTTTGTATGTATCCACCCCTTCGATGATGGCAATGGTCGGTTAGCACGTGCATTGTCGGATAGTCTATTGGCACGTTTCGAGGGTAGTCAGTTGCGATACTATAGTATGTCGCACCAAATATTGGCAGACCGCGATACATATTATCGCGAACTAGAGCGTGCCCAACGGGGAAATGGCGATATTACTGATTGGATTATCTGGTTTCTATCCGCGTTGTTAAAAGCCGTTCAATCGTCGGATAGTGTGATTGGCAATGTGCTACAAAAGACCTATTTTTGGCAGTTGCATGCAGATGCGCCTTGTTCCAAACGCCAAAAAGACATATTGAACATATATCTCAGTGGTTATGATGGCAAACTGACCGCTAAAAACTGGGCAAAATTAGCTAAAGTGTCATTAGATACAGCCAATCGCGACATCTCAGATTTGGTACAAAAGGGACTATTGTGCGCAGTACAAGGGAAAGTACGTAATGTGGCATATCTACCTTGTTTTGATGCAAACGATGGCATACCATTTGAAGATATACAACTGATTGAAGAAGATTATCATACATATATAAGCATGATGTATCAGGGCAAAGCATATCGCGAACAACTGACAGAAGGCGACTTGCAAAGTCTCCAACAAGAGGAACGTACCCTCCGAGATTTAGCATACAAATATTTTGCATATTTAGTTGTGATGTAACTATAACGACTGCTCCTCTCGCCTTACGGAAGAAGAAAACTTTTTGTAATAAAAAGATTCCTGCGGACTTTTGAGGAGGTCTAAAAATGTGTCCGAAGGAAGTCCGTAGGATGGAGGTTATGAGGTTATTAGGCGACAAGGTTAATCCGCATAATCGAATGAAATAGAATCGGTTATGCGGATTTTTAATTTATAACAATATAAAAAAAACTATTATTGGATTATCCATATTATCTGGATTTTCCGTATTTTATAAAATCCAGAAAAACTGGAAAATCCAAATAATCCAAGACAAATTTATGATGGTTAATGAATCACGATAATGAGGAGGCTATCATCAGTGTATCTTCGGCTAGTGGTACCGGAGTGGTAACGGGATTGATTGTAAGTGATGAGTGATAAGTGATGAACTATGAGTTATTAACTATAAGTGATAAGTATGAAACCGTCATGAACCCGTAATCGGTGGAGAGTTACACACAGAAAATCCCCTCAACTGAAATATGAGTTGAGGGGATTTTGTGTTGTGTAGGATTGTGTAGGATTGTATAGGATTGTGATAGGGTTGTATTATCCTAACTTCTCCAAGGCGGTGCGGACACGGCGGAGGGTTTCCTCTTTACCCAGCACATCGGTGATATTCCAGATATGTGGACCACGAGCAGCACCAACCAAACAGATACGAAAAGCATTCATCACAATACCTACACCGTACTCCTTCTCAGCAATCCAAGGCATAATCAGATTATCCAAACCCTCTGCAGACCAATCCTCATGCGCCTCAAGAAGAGAGAGCATCTCGGTCATATGCTTTGGACTGTCCTCTTTCCAGCGCTTCTTGAGGGACTTCTCATCGTACTCCGTTGGAGCCACAAAGAAGAAGTTTACTTGCTCCCAGAGTTCGGAAACGAAGTTCACGCGGTCTTTGGTGAGGCCGATCACTTGAGCAATCTTGCTTTTTAGATCGCTGCGCTGTAGATCGGCGCAAGCGCCTGTAGATGGTAGATCGCTTTGCTGTAGATGTTTCAAGAGGTATGGCATAAATTGCTCAGCAAGCTCCTCGTTGCTACGGAGTTGGAGGTATTGGTGGTTGAACCATTTGCCCTTCTCGTAGTCGAATTTCGCACCTGATTTGCTTACGCGCTCCAGCGAGAACTGCTCAATAAGCTCTTGCATGGTGTACATCTCTTGGTCGCCTGTAGCGTGCCAACCTAGCAATGCAAGGAAATTGATCACAGCCTCTGGGTAATAGCCCTCCTCGCGGTAGCCCGATGATACAGAGCCATCCTTCTGGTTGTGGAACTCGAGTGGGAACACAGGGAAGCCGAGTCGGTCGCCATCGCGTTTGGAGAGTTTACCATTGCCATCAGGCTTGAGCAAGAGTGGCAAGTGCGCAAACTTAGGCATACTCTCCTCCCAACCAAACGCCTTATATAATAATACGTGAAGAGGAGCAGAAGGCAACCACTCTTCGCCACGGATGACATGGCTGATCTCCATGAGATGGTCGTCCACGATATTAGCGAGGTGATAAGTAGGCAGGTCGTCAGCCGATTTGTACAATACCTTATCATCGAGGATATTGGAGTTGATAACCACTTCGCCACGGATAAGGTCGTGAACATGTACATCGATGTTTGGCTCTACCTTGAAGCGAACGACATACTTTTCTCCATTGGCGATGCGTGCATCTACTTCCTCTTTGCTGAGTGTCAAAGAGTTGACCATCTGCTCGCGGGTGCGGGCATCGTATTGGAAATTGGTGATCTCAGCACGCTTGGCTTCGAGTTGCTCTGGGGTATCAAATGCGATATATGCATTGCCCGAAACGAGGAGTTGGTCCACATACTTGTGGTAGATATCGCGGCGCTCGCTTTGGCGGTATGGACCATGATCGCCTTTACCATTGGGAGCGTCTTGGCAGATACCCTCGTCAATCTCAATGCCGAGCCAAGCGAGGGCTTCAGTGATATATTCTTCGGCTCCGGGGACGAAGCGTGTGGAGTCGGTATCTTCGATACGAAGAAGCATGTCGCCACCGTGTTGGCGAGCGAAAAGGTAGTTAAACAAGGCAGTACGCACACCGCCGATATGCAACGCGCCAGTTGGACTGGGCGCAAAACGAACACGAACTTTTGTCATTTTTAAGTTATGAACTATGAGTTATAAGTTATAAGTTATTTTCTTTTCCGTATTTCCATTCTGGCGTATGATATAGAGACCTTGTTGAAGCGTAGGCATCTGCTGGCCTGTATATATCAAATTGCCCATGATATCCCATATAGCAATTGGCGATTGGCTATCGGTGATGGGGGATTGGATGTCTGTAGGAACATGGGTGTACCCTAGTCGGCGATCCATCCATTCCACGCGCTTGGTGATATACTCCTTGAGATATGCTACCTCCGCCGCATAACTGCCACGCGCTATAGGATTCATATGTTCTTGTCGGTTGAGGATATCCCAACGCATGAAATTGAGTTGCTGCGAGCGATCCAGGACCAGAGCCATGCTGTCGATCCATTGGCAGAGGTCTTCTGCCGTGATATGGTTATGACGGCCTGCTTGCCAATGAGATTGTAGTTCGGTCATAGTATTAGGGTCTTGCAGCACAATACGGCGCACGAAATTACCCATGTCGCCAGCTACCGAGCCACCACTGAGGCATATAAACTCCGATTTATTGTTGAGCGGATAAGTGCGGTAATCATTATCAAAAGCGATGTCAAAATCCCATACAGGACCTGTATATATCTTATCCTCGCCACGTTTTTTATACTGATACACACTCCAATAGGTATCGGTATTACCAGCTAGTTCGCCAACGAGGAAATGCTTGAGGAAGGTCTCAGCATCCAACAAGCGACGCCAACCATTGACCGTATCGGCAAAATGACTGCCATAAACATCGGCTTCCATGGCATTGAAGAAGTCCTTGGCGTACTTGCTTTGCTCGGGCGTGATATCATCCTCGTCGGGAGACTTAATAGTCACTGGGATATTGTGATTGGAGTTGAACCAGCTCTTTTCTTCGTAAGCATAGGCATCAATCTCCCACAAGTAGCCACCAGTAAGCGCCTCGCCCGATATATCAGAGGTTTCCATTTCATCGATATTCACTCGATTCTTGTTGACCTCAATCTGGTCGCAAAGTTGGTAGCACCCTTTGTACTCGCCATTGAGCATCACGTCCACAGCTTGTCCGTAAGGCGTATATGGCATGCCGAATTGTTGGCTGATATGGAATGCTAGCAGGTTGCGCATGAGGGTCTTATCGCCATAGTTGTTGATGAGTGTCCATTTCTTGGCTTTAGCAGGTGCATCCAATGGTTTCTGTTTGCTATCAAACTTGATACGATAGGGTTTCTTAGGGAACTGTGTAGATGCGTTCCCGCGCAGGCGAGTGGTGGCAGTGTCCATGACATAAGAGTGGTCGGTATGAATGATACGCACATAGCAACCTATATCGTTCACTTTGTCGTATGGCTCGACCGCGTTGACTGTGTGGATAAGCACCAATGGCAGACCGCTGGGCAAATAAAACTCGCTTTCATCTCCCTCACCCGCATGGCCATAGAACTCCAGTTCAGCGATATTGCAGCGTACATTGTTAGGACCTACATAGCGCACATAACGAAAGCCCTTGCTGACACTGACATCGGCATAATGTATTTCGCCAATCACACCTGCTTGATCTATGATATACAATGGCACAGCATCCAAGAAATCGCTGCGATTAGCAGCTTCAATGACGCCTAATTTGACTCTTTCTGGCCCTACTCCATCATTTCGAGGTGACCATCCCACGCGGGTAATCACATGCGGCGTCCCCAAATCCAATCCAACCCATGTATAGGAGCGGTCGAAAGAAGCATAATAGGTGTTGATATCGCCATCAAAAGCATTGGCAGGTTGATTGACGGTGGTGCTGATGGAACCATTACTATAATCTACAGCAGGCGAACCTATAGGTGTGCCCTGCAATAGGGAATCACCTGCCCATAGGGGGATGCTAAAGATGATAGCAACTAGTGCAAACAAATGTTTTTTCATCATGTTATTTTTTTAATAGTTTCCATATAGTACACTTCCGCACAGCGGTTGGCTGTGTGGGTTGCTGATCGGGGATATGTAGTACAAAGCGTTTGTAGTAGGATATAAGTAGAGTGGTAATAGGCAATGCAATAATCATACCTACGAACCCGAGCAATGACCCCCAAACCGACAAACTGAGCAAAATCCACGCGGGCCCCATGCCCGTGACATTGCCCATGATCTTGGGCACAAGAATCATATCTTGAATCGCTTGTACAATAATAAACACCGCTGCAATACAGAGCATTACTACCCATATAGGGCGACCCGTTTCCGCAGACTGTATCAACCCCAATATAATACACGGAGGAATACCCAATGCCTGCAAATATGGCACCAAATTCAGTACACCGACAAACAAACCAACACCTATACCCATCGGCAAACCTATAATCTGAAAACCAATAGCGAACAAGATACCTACTATACCTGCCACCAAGGCTTGTCCACGGAAATAGGCGTTCATATTGCGGTCAAGATCGCCCATAAGCATCACAATGTTATCGCGGAAACGTTCGGGGATATATTTATGCCAATTAGTAGAAATCTTTTCATAATCAATCAGCAGGAAAATGATGTACATCAAGCATATAAACACTACGGTTAAACTCAAAATGGCATTCACGCCACTACTGATCCAATCGCCCAAAACGGGAATGACTTTCTGAATGCCCTGTTGCACTTCATCCGATTGCAGAAGTGTCTTGACATCCAAACTCTGGATGATTTGCTCGATATGTTCATTGACGCGAGGTGAGAAATACTTGCTACCATCCCATTGAGTGACATAGGTTTTGACACTTTGCGAAAGCGAAGTGGCTTGACGACTGATAGCAGGTACCACCGCTGCCACTACACCCGTGAGTACGCCTACTACAAGCAGAATAGTCACAATCACCGATAGCACACGACTCTTCAGTCGGCATTTATGCTGAAAGAAATTCACAATAGGCGCCAACATATATGCCACCACAAAACTAATCAAGAATGGCAACAGCACACCGCTTAGCCGACGAATAAGCAAATACAACGCCACCAAAACAACAATCGTAACAACAGCATAGATAATGGTGTTGCGGTTGAATATAGATACGTGGTCTTCTCTAGATTGGAGCATAAAAAACAAAAAATACCGTAATTTGCTGCAAAGGTAGTAAAAAATTTGCACACAAACAAATTTTTTACTACCTTTGTCGGCGAATTAGAATTAAAAAGTAAAAATATCAATTTTTAGGTACAATATGAAAAAGATTTTTACGTGTATCAGCATTATGATGATGCTGGTAGGCATGCAAGTGTCAGCGCAGGAGCCAACAATGCAATTAGGTCCTACTGATAGTTTCGGTTTTTTGAGTGGTCCAGATGGCGAGATGTGGACATATACTGCAGATTTTACGACGAAGTATGGTTTTTACACCTTTGTGGATTTGAAGGTATATGACTCAAAGAAGCAATTGGTGGGTCAGATAGCCGACTCGCTGGTGATTACAGATGAGAATGTGACAGGAGTACGCGATTTGCAAGTAACGAGTTTCGTGACAAAGAAGTTCTTTAACTTTGACAACAACTATGAGTTGATGCTATTCATCACTGCGAATACGAAGCAATATGTGAATAAATACTTCAACCGCGTCTATTCCATCTATAGCGATAGTGTCAGCACACAGCCTGTATGCGAAATGCCTGGTAACATGGTAATATCTAAAAACCTAGGCGAATACAACGAGAATTACACGGTTATTTTCCGTCGTGATAGTGCAAACACCGCATCTGGTATGCAGTATTTTGACACCTATACCAAGGCATCGTATGCATCACCAGACCGTCCAGAGTTGAAGCATACCTTTGCTATCCCATATAGCAATATTGCGGCATTGAACGATTTGTTCCCAGTCTTCATGGTGAAGAATGGTGCGTACATCAACTATGTGACGACACAATATGAGAAACCCTATTTTGTCCCAGGCACACCGCTGGATCAAGATCCTGTGGTTAGTGAGAATAACCATCTGGTAATCACCTACCTCAATCAGAAATTCGACACCGTGTACACGACTAAGATTCCTGTGGTGCAAGATGCCAATGAGAAGTTGCTATACACCTTCCCATTGCTAGGTGGTCTAGGATTTGATGGGGATATTATCATGAACTACAACGGCGGTAACACACCAGCGTATGTAGTGACTATGGAAAAATATGATTTGGATAGCGATGGGTCGGTAAAGTCGTACTATCTGTATGACGTAGCTGGTCAAAAAGTGGGTACTATTGCAGAAAACGTGCTATCAAGCGTTCATATGAACCCTATAGCAGGTCAAGAGGATCAATGGATGTTTATCAAAGAGGAGTATGATGGTGAGTTCTTGTTTGTGAATGTTCCATCATGCACGGTAGAGTCTGAGATATCCATCTATTTGGAGGATGGCAAGGCCGTATCGCAGAATATAGATCGTTATCCGGTAGGTGATTCGTATCAGTATGTGGTAGCACTGCTGCAAGGCGACAACGAACAAGATGGTACCGTATCGCAGAAATTAGCATGGCTGAACAAAGATGGCTCGTTTAGCCATTATGAGAAGATTAATCTTGGTCCACGCATTGAGGCAGCGAATGTGTATGTAAGTGCGGACGCTCTGAATCCAATGGTATTCAACACGGACGGTGCGCGCGAGTATATGGTACTAGTAAAGCGTTATGCCGAAAAGAACACGAATGACAAGGAGACAGCTCTGCTAGTATGTAGTACCAACGGAGATATTCTCCTGGATTATGGCAAAGATGCTAGTAAAGGTGGCGATATTAACACCGTTTTCCTACTGAATGCGCAGAACGATCCACAATTGCTGACCATTTATACAAATGACAAAGGTCAATACACATTGAATTTCACTCAATTGCCACTAGCTGAAAAACCGCTAAGAGGTTCTGGTACCGCGGAAGATCCCTATCAGATTACCTCTATGACTGATTTCATGAAGATTGAGAATGCGCCAGATGCGCACTATTTGGTGGTGAATGATGTGGACTTTATGAGTGTACCATTTGCAGGATTGAAGACAGCGTTTACAGGCGTCTTAGACGGCGGTAATTACCAATTCAAGAATGTAAACTTGGATGGTAGTGGATTGTTTGCTTTTGTCAATGATAATGCGACCATCAAGGATTTGGTAATATCACATCCAGTTATGCAGTTGGGTGAGGTATCCACTCCAGCAGGTATAGTTGTCAATATGATTCAAGGCAATATGAGTGGCGATGATGGTTCGATGGAAGTAGAAAATGTAACAGCCACTCTGCAAAACATACAAATCATATCTCCTAAAGTAGTAGGAGAAGCATACAAAGGTATGTTTGGTGGTATCGCAGGTAATGCTTCGCTGTTTGTCAGCATCACTCAATGTTGGGTGAAAGACGCCGCTATCACATTGCCATTGGCAGAAGGAGTTGGTGGTTTGGCAGGTCAATTGGCTACCGCTTCATACGTGAAAGCATGTGCATTTGATGGTGTAATAGAAGCAGGCAAAGTGGTAGGTGGTGCTGTAGCTACAGCTGGTAGCGGTGAGCAAATCAGCCATGTGCATGTGAATGCAGGTATTACAGGTAGCGAGCAGATTGGTGGTGTGATTGGTCACAGCGAGCGTGCACCAATGAGCAATTGCTACGTAGAAGGTAGTTTGACCGCTAAATCCAACGCTATTGTGGCAAAGATGGGAGGTATGATTGGTGAACTGACTGTGAATGAGACAGGCGATGGTCCGATTGTGATTGAAAACTGCTTGGTAGGCGTAGAAGAAATTGGTTTACCAGCCGCATTGGATAGTTTCTACGTACACCGTGTGATAGGATTCTCTGGTTCGGACAAGTACAATTACTTCGAAGGCAAATATGAGGACCCAGAAACAAAAATCAAGGGATGCTATGTAGTTTCCGACTTAGCCCCAGTAGATGCTACTATCCAATTGACAGACACTACTACCGAAGGTGCCACATTGGCATGGGAGAATGTGACAGCAGAGTGGCTTGGAGAGCATGGATTTAAACTAGGCGAAAATATAGATACACCTTGGGAAAAAGGAGAGAACTTGATATTGTGGTATGAGAATGATCAAACAACCGACTTAGAGAATATCTGGAGCGATGGCTCGGATATGGTAAGCGGGAAACCAGCAGCTAAGAAACTCATTATTGATGGTCAGTTGTTAATCCTTCGCCACGATGGAGTGTATAGTGTCACGGGCGCGCGCGTAAAATAATTATGGTATTACCCACAAAGAGGGCTATACCTTGATGTGGGTGATACTTTCTTGTTTCTTTAATTTTAACTTCTAAATTTTAGTCTGCATGAAGAAATTTTTAACTCTTTTCATGGCTACTATGGTAGCAGCAAGTATGTTTGCACTACCTAAAAATCCGGTTTTTACAGGTAAGAAAACTATACCTGCGGGTGTTGAACAAATCAAGCAGGATTATCGAATGATGGACAAGGTACAAGCAAACCGCCACGAGGCAGTTATGCAACGCAACTTCGTTCGTCCTGAGGTGGCTGTAGCTAAAAAAGCACCTGCTGTAACAACAGCTAAAAAAGTAACAGCTGAGGGAGAAACCATAACCCTGAATATGGAGTTCTATGTGGGTCCAGAGTACTACTCTGAGTATGGCGATTGGTATATCGCACTCGGTGATGATGAAGGACGTGGCATCAAGTTGGATTGGTACGCTCCTCAAGGTGAGAACAACGATGGCTATGTAGGAACTTTCACTACTGAAGATTTTGAAGTAGAATACTCCTATATGTGGTATTATGATGAGTGGTATGAGGAAGTGTATGTGGAATTTGAAGACATCACAATGACTATCTCGCTCGACTCTGTGAGCGAATATGTGGATGTATTGAACTTGAATGCCACAATTCTCGGAGATGACGGTAACACGTATGTAGTGACAGCAAGCAAAGAAATCCTCACTCCAAAAGAGACAATCGAACTGACTATCGAGGAAGCAAATATGGTTTGGAATGCAGATGAAATGTTTTCTGTATTAACTGCTAAGAATGATCAAATGGAACTTTCTTTGACTTATTCTGCACCATGGGCTACAGGTCCATTCTCGATGTTGGATGTTTTCCCCGAGGAGTCCAGCGTGAAGTATAACGGTGTAGCATTGGAGTTGGAGTCGCTTGATATGTTGGTGACGGCCACCAAGAACGAAGCAGGTGCAGTGGGCTATCAAGTGGAATTGACATTGGTTTCTTCTGAGCCAATCCAATATAATGTGTCTATGTTTGCTCAACTTCCTGTAGTAGATACAGTGGAGATTGAGTTCGATAATCTTGAAATAGATGAGAGCGGTGCATGGGACTGGGGCTGGATCTTCCTATATGGATCTAATGATGAGTGGGATCTCCAAGCTGGTATTAGCGATTGGGAGATGATGGAAGGTACTTATGCTGGCGAGGAATATGTAATGTTCTATCTTTCTAACATGGTCACCGACCACTTTGCTGAGCAAGTATATGCCGAATTGACAGTAACGAACGATCCTATGTATGGATGGGTAATAGACATTGTATCGCATTGTACCGACAATGTGGTGTATAAAGTGCATATGATTAAGAAAGTTCCTACTCCTACCGACACGGTGACTATCCGTTTCGATAAGTCGGCGAATGCAGCTTACTATCCAATGATTAACAATGATCTGCTGTTGGCTAATTTCAACGAGCAATTCTATGCAGGTATTGATGTAGTGGGTGTAGAATTAGGTGGCTCTTTCACTATGGATGATATTGATCCAAACTATACACTTATCTTCAGCGATTATGCAAATCGTGTGATGGTAAATATGGCTGACATGCAAGGTACTATCTATCAAGTGGGTGACACTACCTTTATTGATGCAGAAGTTATCGGTTATGATGCCGTACTCTATGATGTACAACTCTGGCACTGCGTACCTACCCCTACAGAGACAGTCCAAGTGGAAATTGCTGCCGAATTTATCAATAAGATTGAAAACGAAGGCTACTACCAATTGGCTGGTTACAACGCAGAGAATACGCTCTATGTATCTTTGGCACCACTGACCTATGAAGCGGTAGCAGGTACTTTTGTGAACGATGGTGTATTCTCGCGCTTTGGTGAAGGTCAATACGATTTCCTTTGTGACTATACTGCGATCTACAAGAATGAGAATGGCGAAGCAGTACCATATCCTATTGAGAAGTGTACCATGAATGTGACTATGGCTGATAATGGCGACATTACCGCTACGGCTACCTTTATTGCTACCGATGCAGTACAATATGAGGTGACTATGATTGCTTCGTACAATAAGCATTTAGACTATGATGCAAAGACTGGTGCAGTAAATCGCACTTATACGACGGAGGATAAAATGACTATTGAGTCTTCTAACTCAGATTGCTATTTCGAAGTAGAAGCAGCCGATGGCTCAGATGTCTTCGCACTCTATTTCTTCTGTGAGGAATTGGATGAGGAGATTACCATTCAACCAGGTACTTATACCATTGATGATACTGAAGACTATATGACCGTGTTGGCAAGTGTAGGTGTAATGGGTACAAGTGTATATCCTTCGTTCTATGGAACACTGGAGAACGGAGGGCTGCTGACTCCATTGTATCTCATGGTCGGTGGTACAGTTACTGTTGAGAAAATAAACGGACAACTCAAGGTGGAGGTGAATGCTGTGAACTCCTACGATGTACCTATTCATATTGTGTATAACGGCACTACAACAGGTCTATCGAATACCCAAATCCCAACGCTAGACACCCAAAAAGTGCTACGTAATGGTCAACTACTAATCATCCGCAACGGCAATACATACAACGCTGTAGGTGCGAAGTTGTAACGAGTAAAAGCGCATAACTATATGCGTATTTAATAGTAAAGTAATACTTTATGGGCTACCGCCCACAAAGTATTACTTTGATAGAGCAAATCAATGTATAACAATTACTTATTTAGTTTGTATGAAGAAAATTTTTACACTTCTCATGGCAGCTACGGTTGCACTGTCTATGTCAGCCACCCCTGCCGAATTGAACAAGAAGGTTGATCCTACTGGACATGCAACCAGACTTGTCGAAAAGAAAATGCAACACAAGCAAGATGTAGCCAAAGCACTGCAGCTCAATAAACTTGAGCGCAAAGCTGCTACAACCACTCAAGGGGCAAAAGAATTACCTGCAGAAATGGCCAAAGCACAAAAGGCACAAAACGAGGTCATTACGCTCAACTACGACGGCTTTGCTGGCATGCAATGCTATGAAGAGGATGGCGAATGGTGGATTGGCTTGAGCTGCGACGATATGTCACGCCCAGAGTATGGCCACAACTTGAATCTTGAGTGGTACGCTCCAGCGAATAACCCATGCGGTACGTTTACCACCGAGGACTTTGTCTATGATTTCACCCACTTGATGACCCCATTTAGTTATGGTTCTATCATGTTCTCTGAAATGACCATGACTCTTTCTCTGGAGAAAGTGAGTGATAATTTAGAGCGCTATGTACTTGATGCAACGCTCGTAGGTGAGGATGGCAATACCTACGAGGTACATGCTGTACATGAGAATATCGTACCAAAGGGCGAAGAAGCATCCGCTATCTTAGATGCTACACTGACCCGTGGTGACTGGGACTTTACGCTTGAGGGTAAGAATGAGGATTTGGATATAAAGCTCGTTATTAACAATTCTGACGTGGTAGGTAACTATAATATGTCTATGGTGAATTGGGATAATAGCCACATCGTGTATAAGGGTGCAACTATTTCTCCTATTTCATTCAAAGCAGAAGTCAATCTAGCAACGCATACTGAAACAGGAGCATTGGCATACGTGGCAGAAGTGAAGATGATGGGCAATGATACTATTGATTATCATTTTGTAATTGCAGCTCCACTGCCAGCACCAACTGATACTATTGATTTAACCGCCATAGACTTGACCGTAGATGATTCATATGCTATGTGGTTTGGTACTGTAGATTTTTATGCAAATACCAGCGACTTTGCTATTCGAGGTGGTTGGAAAGCAGAGTTTGTTGAAGAAGGTACATATGATGCAGCTATCTTCCTTGATGATGCTCAAATGAATACCATCACCAGTCTTAATGCTGAGGTAACTGTAACTCTTAATGCTGATAATAATTGGGCTATCGAAGGTACGATGCTTGGCAGTGACAACAAGGTGTATAATTTGCACCTATCATGGAGCATTCCTGAGCAGACCGATACCGTGGTTGTAGCGTTTGAGAACTCTGCCAAAGCCAAATATTATCCTCACTTGGACAACGATATTCAAATCTACAACGAGAACGACCTGTACAGTGCATCCATCAATGTAGCTGGTGTTGAGTTAGGTGGCGAGTTTGATGAAGAGTATATCAACTCTTTCTTCAGTTATTTGGAGTTGAAAGATGGTACTTCAATCAGTGTGGCTGAGATTATCAATGGTAAACTGTATCAAGTAGGCGATACTACTAAGATAGAAGCAGACTACGTCACTTTCGAGGGTGTCCTCTACCAAGTACGTTTGTGGTACGTGGCTCCAACTCCTACAGAGACTGTAACACTGAATATTGAGAATGCAGAGTGTATCGTGGACTTTGAATACAACCAAGCATACAACTTGGTGGGATATACCGAGGATCAACAAACCGCTTTTGTGGTAACTGTATATGCTACTGCTAAAGAAGATATTCCTGGTACTTTTGTCAACGATGGTAAGTTTGGTGAATTTGGCGAAGGTCAGTACGACTTTGACGCAAGCAACAGTTATGTAGGTAAGTGGAATGCTATGAATGAGGCATATGATTTATACTATATCCAAAAAGGTCAATTCACCGTAGAACTGGACGAAGAGGATAATATTACGCTCACTGCTTCTGTTGTTTGTGAAGATGCTATTCAATACGAGGTAACACTGAATTCTAAGTTTGTAAAACCACATATCGAATTTGACTCTGAGAGCAATCCTGTAGAGCGCGTATATGGCGCTGATGCTGAGGTTACTATTAATGACTTTACTGCAGATTATGGTTTAGTATCACTGCAAATTATTGACAAAGTCGTTGGCGATGTAACTGCTCTGTACTTCGTACTCACAGAGCCTGATGCCGAGACTATTATTCCAGAGGGAACCTATGAGATCAATAGCACTTGGTTCGATGGTACCGTATTGGCTAGTACAGGTATGGAGTGGGATGGTAGTGTGATTCCTTCTTACTACGCACGTTATGTGGATGGTTGGGTAGCAGAACCATTCTACTTCTTCCAAACAGGTACTGTGGAAGTTACGAAGAACGCAGATGGTAAGCTAAGCTTTGAGATCAACGCACTCAACTCATGCGATATTCCTGTGCACATTGTTTATGGAAAAGCTGCGGCTGGCATTGACAATATCAGCTCCGAGAATACCAACACGCAGAAGGTGATTCGTAATGGACAACTCGTCATCATACGCAACGGCAACACATACAACGCTGTTGGTACAATGATTAAGTAAGTTATCAAAATGTCAATATTGAAGAGGGAAATTGCGCAATTTCCCTCTTTTTTTTGTTAATTCCGAAAAAAAATTGTACCTTTGCGAGCGTATTTTATTTAAACATTTCATAAAACACTATGCGTATGAAGAAATTTTTTTCCATTTTGATAGCATCTGTACTATCAACAGTGCTATTCGCTGCAACACAAGGCAAACTCGCATTGCTCGATGAGACAGCCATATCTACTACACAGAAACTTCAAAAAGCTATCAACGCTTTTGGCACTTCTAAGTCCTTCAAGGCACCTCAAAAACAACTACAAACGACTACTCATGAGGCGAAACTAATAGCATCCCCTACCGCTAAGAAAGCACCTGCTGAAGTCATCACACTCACCGGGGAAGGATTCCTCGTGGGGCCTGAATATGAAGCAGAAACTGGCGAATGGTATGTGGCATGCGAAGCACAGGGATATACTTTCCGACTATGTTGGTACAGTACTGCTGATAATTTTACTGGCACCTTCAATATTGATGATATCGATTTGGAAGACTCATGGGGATGGTTTCAATCGGACGATTTGTTCTATGAAATCTTCTATTCAGATGTAACAATGACTGTCTCGGAGAAAACCAAGGGTAATCTCAAGCAGATCGTCATTGACGCTACCATTCTTGACAACCAAGATCGTACCTACCAACTTCATACTGTACATAACACTTTCACACCTAAATCAACTGTGGAGCATACGATTAGCAATGGCCAACTCAATTTTGGTTTCGGTCAATACACTCTAAAAGGCAATAACGATAACTTGGACATGGAGATCGTTGTCAACTCCGAAGTGGTGGATGGTGTATTTACCAATACAGATCTTGACCTCAATCAAACCAACATCACATACCTAGGTCAAACACAGCAATTGCTGCAAACCAACCTAAGCGTGATGCCTGCCACCTTTGAGAATGGTACATTGGGATACAACGTAGATTTTGCATTCTACAACCAAGATACCATCCTACACGAGGTATCAATGCCTACTCCATTACCTGATGCTTTGGACACCATTGAGATACAATGCAACAACTTGGAACTGGACGAAACCTTAAAGGATTTTGGATTCATCATGATCACGGGAGCAAATGACGATTATGATATTGTTGCCATGTACCAAGCTTCTTACATAGAACCTGGTACCTATCAGAATGTGGCTGTTACTATCTGTGATAAAATCACTTGGCAACCTGTAGAGTCTATCACTGCCACGATGACTCTAACCAGAGAAACGGATACTTGGCACGTACATATCGAAACCTACGCCATGGATTATAACTGGTACTCTATTGATATGAGATACATCGTGCCTGAGCCTACACGAACTGTGAAAATCAGTTTCGAATCCTCAGCCATGGCATCTTTCAGACCCGATCAATTCAATATGATTCAGCTATTACATGAGAACACCAACACCGATTATGACGCATCATTGACAATTTATGGTATTGGATTGAACGAAAACTTTAGCCGCAACAATGTGGTGATGGATTACTCGGGTATCTACAACAAGTCGGCTGGACGCTCTGTACAATTTGCAGATGTGAGTGGCAAACTGAGCCAAAGAGGCGACACCACACTAATCAATGCCAGTGTGATTGGTTGGGATGCAGTGCAATACGACCTCGAGTTGTGGTACATTGTGCCAACGCCTACACAAACAATCGAGATAGAAATGCCCGTGAAGTTTACCAACGCATTGGATTATGGCTACTACACCTTGTCCGCCTACACACCGGACTCCGCATGGTTTGTACATTTGACTCCGGGCACCGATGAGGTGGCTGGAACATTCGTCAACGATGGCATGTTTGGTAAGTTTGGTGAGGGACAATATGACTTCTTATGTGGTGATACCTATGTGTATTCTTCTGCCGATATGAGACCTTACACGGTGGAAAAAGGCACATTGGAGGTGCAACTAGCTACCGATGGCACCATCACTGCGGAAGCCTATCTCATTTGTTCCAATGCCATCGCATACCACATTAAGATGATCACAGAGTACAACGAATATCTGGATTTTGACGAACCATACACCGAGATCTACCGTACTTATACCACCGAGGATAATGTCACTATTGACGACCAAACTGCATTAAACGATTTTATCTACCTCGCGCTCACAGCCGCTGACGGCTCAGACATGGCAGCGTTCTTCTTCTATGTAGAGGAATCTGACGAGGAAACGATTGTACCTGTTGGAACTTATCCTATTGATTATTCGGAGGATTATGGTACTGTACAAGCCAACCCTGGTGTACAAGGCAATGGAGTATATCCATCCTTCTATGCTGAGATGATGGAGGACGGCTCACTTGTTACTCCTTTATGGCTACTCATCGATGGTACGGTAGAGGTCAGCCAAAACAAGGATGGATATATATACCTCGTTGCAGAGGCGTATAACTCCTATGGTGTGCCCGTACATATCGAGTTTGACGGCACTCCTAGAGGCACTGGCATAGAGCACATAACCAGTACAACAGGGACCACCAAGAAGGTGCTCAAGGACGGACAAATACTAATCATCCGAAATGGCAAGACCTATAATATCGTTGGGCAATCAGCCCAATAATTGCCTAAGCCGCTCAATTCGGGCAACAAGGAAATAAAACGAATAATCCCCGCCACTCTTCCGAGTGCGGGGATTATCATTTCTGTGAATGGCATCTTGGCTATACCACCACCTTACTCACTAACTGGTTTAGTATAGGTAATACCAAATCTTTTACCGTTATACAAGGTACCTTCTACAACATAGTTGCCTGATGCATCTACGGTCATCGTACCTTCCTTCATACGCCAATAGTGGCAGTATTCCCAAGTATCGGTTTCCAGCGAAGGACTTTTCACATAAGCCATATACGAACCACCGAATGTGCCTTGCTTCATATCCGTTGTTCCTGCAGTCAATGTGTTAACAGCATTTCCTTCCGCAATATTGTATGTTCCTTCTGGAATGGTCTCACCTGATGTATTAAATTCCAAATGTACTACCATTTTCAGAGGACCATATAAATCCGAGCGAGTTGAGTTGCTAGCAACCATTGTCAATTGCAGTTTATCATTAGATGGCTTGCTGGTGGTTAGTATAGAGAACGCCAATTTGGTGGCATTGTTAGGCGCCTCTACCTCTGTGATAGCATATGGCAAGTATTCTGCACCACCTGTTGTACCTACTACCAATGGAGTCTCTTCTGCATTGATAATAGGTCTTTTGGTCAACGGAGTGATATATGCCACGACACAGCAATTCTCCGCTACCCAATTCACTGGAACGGTATATGTAAATGACTTTCTATAGCGTTGTTTTTCCACCTTTACGGTATCACCCACCGCTGCTGTCAACATTCCGCGTATTACACATGGGTGCAAGAACTCTCTGTAACCATCTCCCTTCCATGAGTAGATGTAATCGGCCTGCTTGCCTACCAAACCATTTTCCTTAATCAACACACTCAATAGATATTCGGTTACATCTGTATTGCTCACCAGACCGCTAACGGTCACCTCTAGCTGATTGCTACTAGCATCATAGGTATGGTTGATCACTACCGATGCTTCTGACTCTGTAGCGCACTTATCGGCAATTAAATCCGCAAAACCATCTTCTGCCATATAACTAGGATGGTATGCGATACTTGTACCTGTGATTTTGGTACGATTCATTGCCATATTTGGAGCACCGTTTACTTGAGATACAGAAGCTACCTTGCTGCTTTCGGATATCGTATATTCATCCTTGTTGTAACCGTGGTGGTGACTAACCCAAATATGTGGAACTGTCGTAGATTTCAAATAGTGCACCATGCTAAACATGCCATCAGGGCAGTATCCGCATTGATCACCCGTAAAGTGTTCCATCAAGAATTTACGAGGGAAAGATGATGGGATTTTTGTGACTGTTACTTGGCATATAGCTGGCTCTACATCCGCTATCGTAGCCGAGATATTGGCTGTACCCTCACCCACAGCTACCACCACACCATTGGCATCTACTGTAGCTACCTCTGGATTACTAGATGCCCATTCTATCACTGTTTCCTCACTCGCAGGAGTAACAGTAGCTACCACTGTCACCGTATCACCTTCTATCATACTCAGCGAATTGGGCTCGACAGAGATAGATGGGATTTTTGTGACTGTTACTTGGCATATAGCTGGCTCTACATCCGCTATCGTAGCCGAGATATTGGCTGTACCCTCACCCACGGCTACCACCACACCATTGGCATCTACTGTAGCGACCTCTGGATTACTAGATGCCCATTCTATCACTGTTTCCTCACTCGCAGGAGTAACAATAGCTACCACTGTCGCCGTGTCACCTTCTATCATACTCAGCGAATTGGGCTCAACAAAGATAGTCGGCTTTACTACTGGTTCACAACCTATGCAAACCAATGCTACTAATGCTATTAGTAAATACAATTTACTTTTCATACTATATTTTTATTTGCTTAACACTACTTTTGATGAATACTTAGCACGATCCAGCAGTATCATATCTCCAGATATATGCTTCTTATTAATTAGATTACCTGTGCCACTATGCGTATAAGTGGTTTTTACAGAGGTACCGCCATAGGTCTTGAAATCAAAGGTGATATTGCCATCCTTATCCACTACCATTTCGCCTTCGTTTATGCGCCAAACATGTGCTGCTGCCACCATTCCGTGATCTAGATAACTAGTCACCGCATAGATCAACAACGAACCACCAAAAGATGTCAATTCATCGATTCTGTAACCTGCTGTAATGCTATTCATTGCCCCATCCACTTGGATAGGATAAGTTCCCTCTTCCAAGGTTGCCTTATCTGTATTCACATACACCATAGCCACGGGATTGGCTGCACCGTAAGCGGTCGTGATGGATTGACTAGATGTCAATTGAACGACCAACAAATCTTCATCTTCTACCTTCTCCACATCTATAGCTGTAAAGGTAATCTGCGTGTTCGGACCTTTGCCTTCTGTTATACCATATGGCATATACTCCTCACCACCTGTAGTACCCTCTACCAGCACCACTTGCTCTGCGTTGATAATTGGCATCTTTGATATTGGAGTCAGATAGGCTACCACGCAGCAGTTCTCTGCCACCCAGTTATCATTCAATGTATAACTCCATTTCTTGCTATACGACTGATTGGTCATCGTAATCGTGTCGCCAAACTCCTTTGTTATCACATCGCGCACTACGCGAGCATGCATATACTCTTTCCATGGCGATGTTTGCCACGAATATACATAGTCCGCCTGTTGGCCCACCAATCGATTCTCCTTGATCAGTACCGTCAGCAGGTACTTGCTATCGGAAACAAAGCTAGATTGACCACTCACCATCACATCCAATTGGCGCGTTGCGGCATTGTATGCATGATCTATCTCCACGGACATCGCAGCTGAGGTCTTATCCGAAATGGTAATGTCTGGCAAATAACCGGGGTGGAATGCCAAACCCACTTCTTGCTCCGAACGATTGAGCGCCATGTTGGGTGCACCTTGCACACCCAATGCCTCACCTATCGCACTATTTTCTGGAATCGTATATTCATCCACGCCAAACCCATAGTGATGGCTCACCCAGATATATGGAGTAGCAGCGTCTTCTATATGCTCCACAATAGCATACATACCACCTGGACAATAGCCACATGCTTCACCGGTAAAGTGCTCTATGAGGAACTTACGAGGATAGGCCAATTCCACATCATTCACCTTCACCGTACATTCCACCGCCTTACAACCGCTCACCGACGCTGTGATGACTGCCGTACCTGATGCCAACGCTGTGACATTACCTTTGCTATCCACGTTGGCCACTTTCTTGTTGCTGGATTTCCAGGTCACCCTAGCGGTTGCCTTATGATCTGGCTTAGTAACTACCAACTGCTTGGTATCATACACATAGCACTCATAGTTATCCACATCTATCTCCAGTACACCACTAGCCACTGTCACTACGCATGTAGCAGAACCAAAATCTGTGGTCACGGTGATGATCGCTTCGCCATCCGACTTGGCTATCACCACACCTTCTGTAGTCACTGCTGCTACCGACTTGTCGCTTGTCTCCCATATAACGACATTTACCATACTATCGGGAGTAATGATGGCCTCCAGTGTGTCTTTTTGACCTACAAACAGACTCAAACTATCGGGATTAATACGAACACTGGGCTCTTCTACTTCTACATTAGGTTCACAACCTATCAGACCTAGCAAAAGCGCAGTAATTGCTAATAAAAAGAGACTCTTCTTCATACCTTACTTTATCTTATTTCTTGATATATTTCTTACCATTGATGATATAAATACCAGCAGGCAATTCACTCAGGTCACTACCCTGCATCTTCTGTCCTAGAATGCTATAGATCACATTATCACCTGCACTGGGCACTACCACCGATTCCACATCGCTACTTATATAGTTATACTTCACTGTCAAGGCAATCGTTGCATTCACACCATCGTCAAAGGTATATACAATAACCTCCTCACCTGTTTGCTGTGGAGTATAGTGGGTAAACCAACTGCGCTGGAAAGCAGCGGTTCCTACTGTAAACTCACATACTTGCGTCAATTCGCCATTGCCAGGAATACATTCGCCTGCTGCGCAGAACTGATCAATAATCCCCGTATTCTGACGAGTAATGGTCACAGTGATGTCTTGCGAATCGTCGGAGTATAATTGACCTTTCACCTCCATATTGGCTTCTTCTAGGTCCTCGTCATACTCATAATCCGTCACTACGATTGTGGTGTCCTGGGTGATGGTCACTACCTCAAAATCTTCGCCCAAAACGTGGTCGTAACTCAAGTGCAATCCCGCCTGCATAATCAATGCTGCGCTCAGCACTAAAATGGTTGTTAAAATCTTTTTCATTGTCATATTTTGTATTTAGTTATTATTCTATCCTTATCTTGTTTTCCGCAGCTTGAATCACTTCGCCATTCACACTCAGCACTGCCACCACATTGCAGTTCTCTTTCACTACTTTCTCGGGCAGGGTGTATTGATAAGTCATTTGTGCTTTCTCCTGCGCCCCTACACGGACTGCATCCCCCCACAGCGCAGAGATACTAGCACGCAGCAGGTGATTATGGGCGTAGTTCTTATCCGTGCCTTCTGGCTTCTTTTGGCTGCCCATCACCGAGTCCTCTGTCAGCCACACTTGCAGGATCATATCCAAACCCTCCGACCCTGCATTGGTAATATCTATCACGATATCAATATCCCGACTATCCGCAGTGCCTTTCACATTCTGACCTACAATCACGGGCTTAGGATTGGCATACGCCTGACTTATCAGTGTACCCCACAGGTCAAAGTCATTAAAGTATCCCTTGGTCGCATCTTTCACCATATTGACATTACCCGTAGGGAAGGGTGTCGTATTGGTTCCACCCATCATCACATATATGCTATCTGCCTCTGGGCAGGTGTAATTGAGTGCAGGTTTATTATTATGACGCGTGTTAGGATTGCTCTCTGGGTGCATCACCACCACTACCAGGTTTTCGCCATATTGCTCCTTCAATCGGTGGGCTTCTTCGGCTGCCGTTGGACAGTTCACACATTGCCATCCTGAATACTCTATGAGCAAAGAGCTGCGTTTAAGCGCACTAGAATCAGTAGGAGTGAAGATTATTTCTTCACGCTCGCCTGCCGGTACCACTTCGCAACCACTCAACAGGGATACCGAAGCCAGTAGCAAGAAACAAAGACTAATTTGTATGTTCGATTTCATAAATTCTATATTGCTTACCATGTGAAGTTATAAGTCAGTGTCACGCCCTCTTGTTTAGGCACGTAGCGGCATACACCTCCCGAGCAGTTGAATCCCTCGCGAGTCTTCGTGTAACCCGCCATCACGCGGTGCGCACCATGCGTATAGGTGGCGGCTACCGTGTAATAATGTTCATTCGTTGCCTCATGTGCATAGCCTATATTGTACATCCATTGTCCTGACAACACCAATTGACGCCACAAACTCAGTTCGTACAATGCTGCCACCCATTGACCTTCGTCTTGCTTGGTGTACATATACTGCACTTCGCCGCGCATCTGCACTTTCTTGTTCACTGCGTACTTCGCTTCCACCACGCCTATACCTGCATGAATCAGATCTCCGTGACCCTCAATGGTTTGCTTGTTATAGGTCTGATACATTGCCATCGCGCCGATATACCAATCCTTAGTCAGTTTCTTATTGAGTTCTAGGTTGATGTCGGTGTAATAGGGTTGTTCGCTCATGCCAAACCAGGTGTCGGCTGTTCCACGGATATGCGATGCATTCAGTTTGAGCATAGTACCATACCTACCGCCCATCTTCGTACCGCGTTTCCATGTGTAGCGAATCTCGCCTTGGAAGGCCCACTCGCTAGCGGTAGCATGTGTACCATAGGGATACAGCGATGTCAACATATACGTGTGCTGATTGGCGAATGGCGTCATATGGTTGATTGTACCAGCCATATTGCTTATCCCGCGATCCGAACGAAATGACATATTCTCCGAACGCTTAGCTTGAGCTATCACGGAGAGGCCTTTTTGTGAATAACTCAGCGATACCAGCAATGCTTGACCTGGATCATAGTTGTATTCATTGATGACGGTTGGGTCATTGGCTTTGTATGCATATTCCACCATAGCATTCCATCCGTCCATCTGCAACTGCGCGCGCACACTACCTGCTCCCACCCATTCGGGCAAGTTCAACATATAGTCGTACTTGCCTTCTGGCTTAATGACGGTATTGATAATGATGGTGTCTTCTTTCTGATACTTGCTTACATAACTTCCCCCGATGGTCAAGTTGGCTCCTGCCTCGCGCAACTGAGGAATCCACTCTTGGAGTCCCAACTCTAGATTAGCCCCCAATACAGCATCTTGCTTGTAGTTCCAACCCCATGCGTCATCATCGTAGCAGTTCCAATAGCGGCGTTGCTTACCACCCAAAGCAGTCAAATAGATGCCCTTGTATGGGGTCACTTCGATTTTTCCACCACGCAATGCGTTATCCACACCCAAGGCACGGTCTTCGTACAGACGCAGCACCATACCGCTACCAAACTGGCCATACACATCGCCTACTGTGATCTTACCCCAATCGAAGGTTGCGCCTACATGCAAGTGACTCAGTCCATATCCTCCAAAATCGGCATCGTAGCCCAGCATTGACCATTCGGTAAGTTCCGCACGGGTAATGAGTTCTAAACTCTGAAAACCGAGTCCCGATTCATGATTCCCGTTTCTTGCTCCCCGATCCCAACGCACACCTAAATCCAGATAGGTATTGCTCAGGTGGGTGACCTTTGCCCAATCGGGTTGTGGAGGCACTTCGCTCATGTCGGTTGGGAATAATCCTTCATGTTGGATACCACCCGTGACAATCACCGTGTCCTGTTGAGCCCACATCACCTGTGGCAAACAGCACAACACCAATCCTATTATCCAATTTGTCTTTTTCATTCAATCCTATCTCGCCTTTACGCTTCTCACCTTTACACCTTAATCCAACGCTTCGCGAATATCCTCCTCGCCGCCATCTACATAACCTGCGTGGTTATATACAATCTTGCCTTTGCCGTCCAACACGAACACATGAGGCACGTTCTGCACGTTCATGGCACGCTTGAAGTCGCCATTAGGGTCTAGCAGCACCTCATACTCCCAGCCGTTGCCGTCAACCAGAGGTTTCACTTTGTTGGCATCTTGCGCTTGGTCAATGCTGACAATAATCATCTTTACGCCAGTCTCATCTTGCCAATCGGGATATACCTCGTGAATGGCTTTCAATTCGCGCAAACATGGCTTGCACCATGTAGCCCAAAACGAAATGATCACGGGGTTACCATCATTGCTGATGGAGCCTGTTTGTACTGTCTTACCATTGATGTCTTGTAACTTTACGTTTGGCAACTGTGCGCTAATAGTTAATGCGCAAATAGCCATCATACTGAGTAATAAAATCTTTTTCATATATTCTCGCCTTTAAACTTTAAACTTTCAACCTTCAACCTTCAACGATAATTGTATCCGTCCGCGTGATTTGTCGATGTCTATCACTTTCACCATCACATGCTGGTGCAGTGCTACCACTTCCGCGGGGCTACTGATGCGGCGATGGCTCATCTCGGAGATGTGTACTAGTCCATCTTTATGCACGCCTATATCCACAAAAGCACCGAAATTAGCAATATTGGTCACTATGCCTGGCAGCACCATACCTATTTGCAGGTCATCTATTGTATGCACGTTCTCGTCGAAATGCCATTCTTCCAATTGTTCGCGTGGATCGCGACTAGGTTTCTCCAACTCGCGCATGATGTCTTGTAGCGTTGGCAATCCCACTTTATCACTCACATAGCGTTGCAAGTCGATCTTACCGCGCAGCGTAGCATCGTTCATCAGGTCGCTCACGCTGCATTTTAGGTCTTTCGCCATTTGCTCTACGATATTGTAGCTCTCTGGGTGAACGGCGGAATTATCCAGTGGGTTATCGGAATTGGTGACGCGCAAGAATCCTGCGGCTTGCTCAAAGGTTTTTGCACCCATCTTAGGCACTTTCATCAGTGCTTTACGATTGGCAAACGCACCATTCTCGCTGCGATAATTCACTATATTCTGCGCCAATGCTGGCCCTAATCCTGAGACATATGTCAATATATGCTTACTTGCTGTATTCACATCCACGCCTACATGGTTTACCACGCTCTCCACCGTTTGTTGCAGGCTCTCTCCGAGGCGCGTTTGATTTACATCGTGCTGATACTGCCCTACTCCTATCGATTTAGGGTCAATCTTCACCAGTTCCGCCAATGGGTCCATCAATCGTCTGCCTATGGATACCGCACCGCGCACGGTCACATCCTCATCTGGAAACTCCTCGCGCGCAATCTTGCTCGCCGAGTACACCGACGCGCCGCTCTCGCTGACAACGAAGACTTGCGGTGGTGTAGTCTGGTGTAGGGTTGTGTAGTGTGGTGTAGTGTGGTCTTCTAGGGCGATGCGCACCATCTGCTCACATTCGCGGGATGCCGTACCGTTGCCTATAGCAATGGCCTCTATCTGGTATTGCGCAATGAGCTGTTGGAGCGTCTTGGTGGAAGCCACGTTATTGACAAACACCACCGTATGGTGCAGCAGATCGCCTTGTGCCGACAGCACTACGGTCTTGCACCCCGTTCGAAAACCAGGGTCTAGCGCCAACACGCGCTTCTGACCCAATGGCGACTCCAGCAGCAACTGACGCAAATTCTTTGCAAACACGTGTATTGCCTCCTCATCTGCTCGTTCTTTGCTCAGCGCTGCAAACTCTGTCTCTATCGATGGCTTCAGCAGTCGCTTATAACTATCTTCCATCGCGAGTTCCACCTGATAGGTAGTGTCGCTGTTGGTCTTGAGGAATAGTCTCGCTAATTTATCCAAAGCCTTCTCGCTATCGGGAGAAATGTCCACGCGGATAAATCCTTCGGCTTCTGCACGGCGGATAGCCAACAGGCGATGCGAAGTGATGCGGCGTAGTGGCTCTTTCACCGCAAAATAATCGCGGTACTTCTGCGCCTCTGCATCTGATTCCTTGCCTTTCATGACTTTGGTGGTTAATATAGCCGAATAGGTAAACTCTCGGCGCACACCGTTTCTGGCTTGTTCATCTTGGCTAATCCATTCAGCAATGATATCCCTTGCACCCTGCAATGCCTCTTCTCGCCTCTCGCCTAATCGCCTCATCGCCTCATCGCCTTCTCGCCTTTGCTCAAAAATAGCTTTTGCTAGTGGCTCGTATCCCTGCTCGCGTGCCACATCGGCACGCGTCTTGCGATGGGGCTTGTATGGCAGGTAGATATCCTCTAGTTCGGTCAAGTCCCACGACTTCTCGATACGTGCTTTGAGTTCATCGGTCAGTTTGCCTTGTTCCTCAATGGTTTTGAGTATCGTAGCTTTGCGATCCTCTATCTCTAGGTAGCGATGGTATTCATCGGCTATAGCGGCTATCTGCACCTCGTCCAGACTACCCGTCTTTTCCTTGCGATAGCGTGCAATGAAGGGTATAGTCGCATTCTCATCCAGAAGCGCCACCGTAGCAGCCACTTGCTGGACTCCCACACCTACCTTCGCCGATATTAAACCAAAATATTCCACTATATTATTTTTTAGCGCGCAAAGGTAATCATTTTTTTTTGAATACACAAAAAAATCGCACGAAAGTTCACTTTCAAATGCGATTTTCCTATAAATGGGCTGCATCATGCAACCGTACTTGAGGGTAAAGCACCCTCGATGGTACAACAAATATTATTTGTTATTCTGCTAAGGAGGCATATTCCTCATACGACAATGCGATTACCGCGTGTTTTTCTCCGTCGGCTCTATAGAAATAATAGATGATGTCTTCCTTGTTGATTCCTGCTAATATTTTCATGTAGTCATCTGACTCAGCACATTGTTCCATTACACTTTCCCTGAGAAATTTCTCATCATAGATAAAGAGAAGAGATGCATCCACCTCTGGCAATTTCACATAGTATTCCAATGTATTGGTTGTGTGGCGAATATCTACCACTTTCCCGTTGAGTCCATTGTCAAAAGGCAACAAACTAACATAATAATCCACAACAGCTTGATAATCTTCTGCGTTACATCTGAAATCATCACCCGCCTTATGTGCATTCCTATATTCTTCGCCAGTAATGATAATATTATATAGATCTTCTCCTTTGGAATTCATATAACGATAGCATAGATTGTATCCACCATTAAAAAAGAGGTTCATCAAATCTATTACATCTTGATCCTTTTCTTGTGACACTTCAGCCAGCAGTTCCTGCTTAAGAACTAATGCCATTCCCCATACTGTATTCGCATCTAACTTGCCATCGATTTCCCTGAATTTATAGGAATAGATTATGTTATCCTTATCCTTGGTCATCTCCATTGCAGTCACGATGGGGCTAGAGTAATCTGGAAGCTCTTTATTGGCGTTTTTTATTGCAAGATCTATCAAATAATCCTTTTCATAGAAACCACTTTCCGAAGGATTGTTTGTGAAATAAGCCATACCACCCACTAAGCAGAGCGTAGCCACCACATACAATGCAAGCAGTATCTTTTCCGCCTTTTTCCACACCCTCGTTGCTCGCGGGATAATCGTTTCAACCTGTTCGGACACTGAGAGATAAACAAACCACACGATGGCCCACGCAAATGAACGTAAAGTTCCCACCAGCATGCTAGAATCATCCAAAATAAAGTAATTAGCAACATTGAACAGACCATCAATTGCAATCATCGCAATGTAGGTTTTTGCGAGCGCGACCGCATTGGGAGATCTCTTGTAAAATGCTCGGATAGTCAGTATAGCCGTTATGAGCAAACTGCCTAAATAGATTGCATAAATCAAGCTTGTAACCAATGACAAACCAGCGTCAACCAGTTCTGCAATCGCCATCACGCAAGAACCTATCGCTCCTAATCCTACTCCAACCCATAGGAAAAACGCCAACCAACCCGAAATAGTCTTTTTGGGCTGATTATCTTCGTCTTCTTGGCGTTCGATTTTTTCTATTTCTTCAACGTCGTCATCAAAGTTCGGGCAAGTGTACTCAAAATCTGCCTTTGCATTGGTCAATCCACAGAGCATGCCTTGCTGCATGTCCATTTTTTTGTTCTTACATAGTGAACAAATCTCTAGTTGTTCTTTGCGTGTCATCATAGTGTTTTCATTCGTGTTAAATGGTTAACAATAAGTGCTGAATTTCTACTGCAAACTCTCCGTGCATGAAATTACGACCGCAAAGATACAACTATTTTTTCGAATTTGCAATTTTTTTAAGAGATTACTCAAAAAAGTATTGAAATGCACGTTGAAGAACAATGGGACAAGAAAGTCTTGAAAAATTTATCAAGAAATAGTTGTATCTTAATCGGTCTTGATACGCGGGACATACACAACCCTTCTGGATTGATCTGCTCCGAAATGTCTATGATGTGCCAAATGCCGAGACTTTCATCCAATTTGAGAAGCAAGTCAAGCTTGGACATACCAACTTCATCGACGGCTATATACCTTCCACTCGCGTGCTCTGAGATAGATGGTATCTATCTTTTTTATAAATATTTTTTCACTTTACTTGCGTATGTGCATTTTTTGTTGTACCTTTGTAGCCTGATATTAATCTAATAACAAGAATTATGAAAAAACTGTTTACTCTTTTCCTAGTTGCCTTAGTGACTACATCCCTGTGGGCATACGATTTTCAGGCGGGTGACCTATGCTACAACATCACCAATGACACCGTGACACCATATACCGTGGAAGTTACTAACAAGGGAGGACGAAGCAATTACTCCAATACTACAATCACTATCCCCGCTTCTGTGGAGTACAACGGTACCACTTATGCTGTGACTAGCATCGGAACCCAAGCATTCGCTCGGTGCAACTCCCTCACATCGGTCACTATCCCTAACAGCGTGACAACTATCGAAGGAAAAGCATTTTACAACTCCGCACTATACAAAGATGCCAACAACTGGCAAGATGATGTGCTATACGTAGATAACTGCCTCATCGAAGCCAAGCCTACCATATCTGGCACTTACACCGTCAAAGCCAACACCCGCTTGATTGCCAACGCAGCATTTAACACCTGCGTTACATTGGAATCCGTCACCATGCCTAGCACAGTAACCCATATCGGCGGTGTAGCATTTGCATTATGCACCTCGCTAAAGTCTGTTGGCATACCAGCAGGTTTGGTCCATATCGGTAGCGGCGCATTTGACGGATGTCAAGCACTAACATCAATCGACCTACCTAGCAGCCTCAAAAGCATTGGTGACGGTGCATTCATGAATTGTAGCGCAATCGCTTCGCATATCACCATACCCAATGGCATCACTTGCATCGAACAAAATACATTCTATGGATGCTGGTCGATTTCAGGAGTCACCATTCCTAACTCCGTAACAACAATCAACGCTGCTGCTTTCTACAATTGTGTTGGCATACAGTCCATATCCATACCTAACAGCGTCATCACGATTGGTAATGACGCATTTGGGGCATGCTTCCCCACTTCCATTCAGGTAGAAAGCGGCAACCCTAATTACGATAGTCGCAATAATTGCAACGCCCTCATCCATACAGCTACCAATAGATTGATCAAGGGGTGTGCCAACACCGTAATCCCCAACACCGTTACCACAATTGCTAATAATGCTTTCTATGGAGTCACTCCTATTAATCTATTTATCCCAAAAAGTGTAGAAACCATAGAATCAGGCGCATTCGACTATGCCAATAAAGTCGAATCCATCAAGGTCGAAAGTGGCAACCCTAATTACGACAGCCGTAATGATTGCAATGCCCTTATAGAAACGTCAAGCAATACCCTCCTACTCGGCTGCCAAAACACCACCATCCCTAGCACAGTGACTACAATCGGTTTCCAAGCATTCCGCTGGTGTAAAGGTCTCACTTCGATTACTATACCAGATAATGTGCAGGAAATTCATGGCTACGCATTTTATTATTGCAACAACCTCACTTCCGTCAAGATTGGTGCGGGTGTAAAAACTATTGCCTATGCTGCCTTTAACCAGTGCGAAAGTCTCACATCTATCAATATTCCAGACAACGTAGAGGTGATCGAATCCGAAGCATTTTCTTGGTGCCAAAAACTCACCACTATTACTATCGGCAGCGGTATAAAATCTATCTACCCCTATGTCTTCAACTTTTGCAACCAATTTAAGACCGTGATTTGCAAGGCAGTGAATTTGCCTAAAAGTGCAGAATATAGTGAAGACTATATATTTGGTAATGACTTAACCCGCTTAGCGGATGTCAACTTGTATGTGCCAGCTGAATCCATTGAGTTATACAAAACAACTTCCCCATGGAGCTACTTTGGCACTATCCTCCCGCTGGATCAAGCACCTAGTGATGGCGTAGAGAATATCTGCGGCACTACTGCAGCATCAGAGGTGCAAAAGGTTCTGTACAATGGGCAAGTACTCATTCGTCACAATGACAAGACCTATGACATAATGGGTTATGAACTGGCACTGTAAACGAATTATTAAAGTAAAAAACACATGAAATTATGAAAAAACTACTATTCCTTTGTTCGTTCCTCATGCTTTGCGGAACATCTTTCGCCGATGAGATCATCAAGATGCAAGCCACCTCATTGGCAGTGAAAACCACCGATGATTATGGTTATTGGTCAGATTGGTCAGATTGGGAAGACTGCTCTGTTCTGGTTGTAATCAACGTTACCAACGATCGCGTAAACATCTATAGCCAAACACCACAAGAATACGATATTTATGATTATAGTGATGAAGAAATGGATGATCAAGGCGGCACCACTACTACCTTTCATTGTATTGATGATGATGGAGTACGCTGTGATATGAGAATTCGCATCCAAGCAGACGGACAAATCCAACTATATATCGATTACTCGAATCTAATGTTCGTATATAATGTTGAACCCAAATAAATTTAAAAAACTATGCGCTGTCAAAATTGTGGTTGGGAAAATCCCAACGGACTCACACACTGTGAGAAATGTGGCACAGAACTAACTGTTTCAAGTTCACCAACTCCTAACAAAAAGCCTAATAACCATCTGGTATGGGCTATTATAGTTACCGTCCTTTTCTGCTGGCCATTTGGTATTCCTGCTATCATCCAAGCCACCAGAGTGGACAAGTATTGGAATGCTGGAGATTATGCTGCTGCTCAGCACGCTTCTCGCAAAGCAAAAAAATGGTCATGGATAGCCTTCGCTTGCGGCCTCGCACTACAAGCATTGCTATGGACATATTGGATTTTTGTAATTGCAGCCATAGCTGCATTTTAAGGCGACACACTAAACCATTTCATTCACAACCACATTTGCATTCGAATGCAAATGTGGTTGTTTAAACTATTCGTAATTTTGCAGTCGCAGATGCGAATTATATTAATTACTTTAACACTTCAAGCATGGATATCTATCAATTGACACCCGAACAACTCTACCAGAGACTCAGCGGAGAGCCGTACAAGGCATGGCCTTATAGCAAAAGCAATTTAGGAGAAGAAATGACACTAGTCAAGATCTCATCGTGCGGCTATTGGAGGTCCATGTACATTATGGATCACACAATCCAACGGGCATATATCTTTATTGATGCCTGCTTCAGACTACTAACCGTCAACCAAGAAGACATCAACTGGGAAAGCCTAAATCAACTCCCACAAAAAGCAAAAGAAACTGCCAAAGAATTGTATTTTGGTTACCCTTCTCACATCTACTCCTTTCATCAAGGTGTAGCACTCGTGTGCTGGCAACTTATCCCCGATGGACGATACTACATGGATGATGATGGATACGGCATGACAGACGACGAGGAAGTGAATATTTACGGTGTGATTGACAGAACCTGCAAAGTCATCGTGCCTTTTCGCCTAACCAACGACTCCAGCGAACATCAACTCATGCTGCAAGAAGCAAGAGAAATACTAGAAAAACAAGCCCAAAAGTAAACTTTTGCACGCTTTACTTGCGTATGTGCATTTTTTGTTGTACCTTTGCACCGAAATTGGCTTCTTAGGGCATTTGTGAGCCCTGAGCCGTAAACATTTGTAGGTTTATTTAAAAGAAAAACATGATTAAAATTACTTTTCCGGACGGTGGCGTCCGTGAGTACGAAAGCGGAATCACCGCTTACGAAGTAGCTGCTAGCATCAGTAGTCGTTTGGCACAAGACATCCTTGTAGCAAGCATCAAAACTGCCAACAACGAAGATTGGCAAATCGTAGAACTTAACGCTCCAATCACCGAAGATTGCGAGATCAAGCTCCACAAGTGGGAGGACAAAGAAGCCAAACATGCGTTCTGGCACACCTCATCGCACTTGATGGCAGAGGCATTGCAGGAGTTGTATCCTGGCATCCAATTCGGTATTGGTCCTGCTATCGAGAATGGTTTCTACTACGATGTGTACCCAGCAGAGGGACAAACGATTAAGGATAGCGACTTTGCTGCAATCGAACAAAAAATGGCAGAACTTCGCGCTAAGAAAGAGCCACTAGTAAAGAAATCTATCGCAAAAGCCGATGCACTTGCTGAGTTTGGCGCAAAAGGTCAGACATACAAGTGTGAGCTTATCAGCGAACTAGAAGACGGACATATATCTACCTATACACAAGGTGCGTTCACCGACCTCTGTAAAGGTCCACACCTTGTTTCTACCGAGGCGATCAAAGCCATCAAGGTGCTCAGCTGTGCAGCCGCATACTGGCGTGGCGATGACTCTCGCCCAATGATGACCCGTATCTACGGTATCACTTTCCCAAAGAAAGCGATGTTGGATGAGTACTTAACCCTCCTCGAAGAAGCTAAAAAACGCGACCACCGCAAGATTGGTAAAGAACTCGAACTCTTTATGTTCTCCGACATGGTGGGTAAAGGTCTTCCTATCTGGTTGCCAAAGGGTACTGCGCTTCGTTTGCGCCTTGAAGACTTCCTCAAGAAGATTCAAAAACGCTATGGCTATCAACAAGTAATCACTCCACATATCGGTAACAAGAACTTGTACATCACTTCTGGTCACTGGGATCACTATGGCAAGGACTCCTTCCAACCTATCACTACTCCAGAAGAAGGCGAGGTATATTTGCTCAAGCCAATGAACTGCCCTCACCACTGTACTATCTTCAAGAACACCCCTCACTCGTACAAAGACCTGCCACTGCGAATTGCAGAGTTCGGTACCGTATATCGCTACGAGCAATCGGGTGAGTTGCACGGTTTGACCCGTGTGCGTAGCTTCACCCAAGACGATGCGCATATCTTCTGCCGTCCTGACCAAGTGAAGAGCGAGTTTATCCGCGTAATGGAGATTATCGAAATCATCTTCAAATCATTGGCATTCGAGAACTTCGAGGCACAAATCTCACTTCGTGACCCTAACAATACTACCAAGTACGTAGGTTCAGACGAAGTGTGGGAGAAGGCAGAGCAAGCCATCATCGAGGCATGCCAAGAGAAGGGATTGCCAGCACGCGTGGAAACAGGCGAGGCAGCGTTCTATGGTCCAAAACTCGACTTCATGGTAAAAGATGCCCTCGGCCGTCGTTGGCAATTAGGTACTATCCAAGTGGACTACAACTTGCCAGAGCGTTTTGAGTTGGAGTACGTAGGCGAAGACAACCAAAAGCACCGCCCTGTGATGATTCACCGCGCACCATTCGGAAGTATGGAACGTTTCGTGGCTGTACTCATTGAGCACACCGCAGGTAAGTTCCCATTGTGGTTGACTCCTGACCAAGCAGTGGTACTCCCAATCTCAGAGAAGAGCAACGAGTATGCACACAAAGTGAAGGAGATGCTCGAGGCACAAGACGTGCGCGCTATCGTGGACGACCGCAACGAGAAGCTCGGACGTAAGATCCGCGACAACGAACTCAAGCGTATCCCATACATGCTCATCGTAGGCGAGAAAGAGGCAGAGCAAGGACTTGTATCTGTTCGCCAACAAGGTGCAGAGGAGAAAGGTCAGATGACGGTACAAGAGTTTGCTGACATGATCACTGCTACCGTCAAGGAGCAAATGAATGCATATTAATTATCTATCGGGAGTCGGATAACGCTGTCGGATGCCTGTGTAAATTGATTATAGGCGGGAAGTCCCCGCCTATAATCGTAATCAAAAAAACAATGAAACGAACACTGTTTTTCTCACTTGTAGTGTGCTTATGTGCTACACTTCGTGCTGCAGTATCCCCTTCGGGTACGCTGCCAGTCATGTATATCCAAACGGAGAACAATACCCCTATTACAAGCAAAGAAGACTACATCAATGCCACTTACTACCTTGATAACAAGGGACTAAGTGACTATCAGAGTATAGGTTCAAAAGCGCAACCTTTGAACATGGAAATCAGAGGGCGTGGCAACTACACATGGAAGGATTTTGATAAAAAGCCCTATCGTATCAAACTCGCTGACAAACAGCCACTACTAGGCATGACCAAAAGTAAGCATTTCGCTTTGCTAGCACATGCCGATGACAGCAAAGGGTTTATGCGCAATACCATTGGTTTTCAGTTGAGCCAACTGATTGGCATGACATGGACACCTACCGCTAAACCTCTCGAAGTAGTACTCAACGGTGATTATATCGGTCTGTATTTCTTGACCGAAACCATTCGTGTGGATAAAGATCGCGTGAATATCGTGGAGCAAGAGGACGAGGCTACTGACCCCATGGCTATCACGGGTGGCTGGCTCGTAGAGATTGACAACTATCGCGAGGATCCACAGGTTATCATCACCGAAGGTGATCGTTATAATACCGAAACTGCGTTTACCTATAAGACGCCAGAGGTACTTTCTTCAGCGCAAGAGCAATTCCTCAAGGAGGAAATGGAGCGTATCAATACACTGGTCTATGGCGATAAGAACTCCGAGGAATTGTGGAAATACCTCGATATGGACGCATTGGCTCGATTCTATATTGTACAAGAGATGACCGACAACTACGAGTCTTTCCACGGCAGTTGCTACCTCTATCGCGAGATGGGAGAAGGCGAGAAATGGCATTTTGGGCCAGTATGGGATTTTGGTAGTGCATTCAACCGTAGCAAATCGCAATACATATTCGAAGGTGATGTATGGCATAACCACTGGATACCTGAGATTTGCAAATTCCCCGCGTTTATAAAACATGTGAAACAGGTATGGAATACCTTTGTGGCAGCAAACTACAACGACATCTATACCTATATCTATCAGCAGCGAGATTTGATTGCATCCGCAGCAGCCTCAGACGCCAAACGCTGGCCACAATATGGCAACGCCGATTTAAGCAGCCGCGTACAGAAAGTGAGCAATCGACTACACGCGAATGCAGAATGGCTAAATGAGCAATGGGGCAATACGGATCTGCCTGATATACCCGGCGATAATCCTATCTATAATCCTAGTGAAGATATAGTCACATCCATGTATGTATGGCAAAATGGCCAAAAAGTAGAATACAATATTGCAGAGGTAGATAGTATTACCTTTGCAGAAAAAGAAAATGGCATTATCGTCAAAGCCAAAGTACCTGAGACATGGAAGGGTACTATCTATGTATGGATTTGGGGCGATGGTATCAGCGATTATGAGCATGTTGCCATGAAGCAAGACGACTGGTATGTCTTTGTACACGATGGCGAAGAACTGAACATCATCTTCAAAAATGGTGAGGGCTGGACAGGTCACCCTAATCAATCCGAAGATATCTACACTACTCGCAGTGCTTGCTACATTCTCACGCAAGAGGGCGAAGAAAAAGCCGCAGCCACCGAAGTGGATTGCGGCCAATAATCGCATTGATAGAGCAAGAATTATTGCTGCTGTCCTAGCACATTATACACATGTCCGTTGCGACGAATGATGAGTTGTCCGTTGTGAATGGACTTTTGCGTTTCGTCAGTAGGAGCAACTACATCATCCACTCCTGTCACTGGCTCTACAGCAGTTATTACGCATGAAGCGGAAAAATCGCCCAAAAATGCTGTAATAGTATATACATCTGCTTTGGATGTAGAGAATGTAGCATTCAATCCATCGGATTTGAGTTTGACAACGCGTCCAGTAGGAGATACTCGCCATGTCACATCTTGGTCGGTAGCATCAGCAGGCGTAATAATGGCTTGCAACGACACCGTATCCCCCACATTTATCTCCATCTCAGTAGTACTTAATGTGAAATCTTGCACACGTATTTTGTGAGGAGCTGTACTGATTTCCCACCCTGCTATACCGTGACCTAAGCAATACTCGTATAGGTTGACCGTAACGGAATCCACTTGTTCCCAATGGAAGAACGCACCTACAGACGCATTGGCAGAGTAGCCACCATTGCCTAATTGAGGTTGGGTGTACATAGGAGTGAGTTCGGCAGAAGTCATATCACGCAGTGTCCAACCGCCCTTGTAGTGACTGCCAGACATGTAAACAAACATCTCATGTCCACCTAGGTGGAAGAGTGCGCCACCTACCGTATTATTACGTGCGGGCGCGGTAGTACCATTAGGCGATGTCAGATAGGAGCCCTTATCACCATCCTTATAGAGGTGATAACCATTGGCACGCACTTGATAGATGAAATGGTTAGGATTATTGTCAACTGGTATTACGTATCCTGCAGTAGAACCTTCGATACTTACAGGGCAAGAAGTGGTGGATACATATTGACCATTAGCAATCTTCACGACCTCAACAAACTTCTGCTTATTTGGGAAGAAATATACATACCCTCCAGCCGCAGAGAAGATATCACCACTAGCGGTAGGGAAGTTGGTTTGACCATTGTTGTTTAGTTTGATTTCAATTGAATATTCCGTTGTGTCATTGGGTTTATAGACGATTAATTTTGTCGGAACATCAGCATCAGGGGATGCATGCAAGATCAAGTTTGCAGCATCGTCTCGGCAGATACCGTGGCGAAGATTAGGATGCTCTATGCCAGGTTCAAAGACATTACCTGCTGTATCTACTGCCACCACTTTTCTTTTGCTATAATCAGAGACATAGAATACACCATCTACAAAGGCAGCCTCTTGCGCATTCACATAGTTGCCCTCTAGTGTGGTAGGGAAACCCTCTGGTAGTGTTCCTGCAGCTTCGGAAAAATTGAATAGTTCGGTGATATATAGCGTATCAATAGGTTGAGTAGGTGCTAGTGCCTCCCAATCAATTTCCTCTAGTTCGGGCATTTCAGATGGCAGAAGATAGTCACAAGTCATGGTGGTACAACCAAGTTCGCCATGTTGTTGGTACGAAGCTAGACTATTAACTGTCCAACATGCGACTTCCATTCCTGCGTCATGGCATTTGCGAGCCATGTACTTGCTAAGTCCGCCTGTTTGTACACTAGGATTGATACCCCATTTCTTACACCATTCGTAGCGTACTTCAGTAACTTCGTAGCAAAGGTACTGACACTTGAGTGCAGGGTAATTGGTACGCACATACTCCAATGAAGGTTGCATGGATGTAAGGATTCGTGCTTCTTCTACAAGTCCGTGTTTCTCAATGAGTTTGTAGAGACCAGGGAAGCGGCTCATATCGTTGCTATTGATACCTACCGCCCATTTGAGCTCAATGATAGGAAAGACATTATTCTCCTTGCAAATCTCCAAATAGCGATCTACGGAACACAATTTACCTGTATAGGTATTCCCACTGCGTGTTTGTGTAAGAGTTAAGTCTTTAATGTCTGCCCATTGGCTATTAGGAATAGAAACGTCATGCCCCACACGGCCCAAATCATCATCATGCCAACAGATATATTCTCCATCTTTGGTTGTTTTGACATCAATCTCTAGTCCAGTATAACCATAGTGGTTAATACCATTCATAAATGCCTCTTCGGTGTTCTCCACTCCGCGATAACTGCCGCGGTGACCAGCGAAGACGGGCTTCCAAGCGTAGGCTTGGGTGAGTGTGCATACGAGGCACAAAAGGAGTAGTGTTTTTCTCATAAAGGTAGTATTAATTGGTTATTATTGATTGATTAGTAGGTAATCAGTTGTTACATATTTACATCCTAATTGTTGGACGCGTTGATAATCTTCGACATGGTTGACAGTCCAAGTGGCAACATCCTTGCCGATTTGCTTGCTACGAGCAATCACCTCTTCAGTGACAGCTGTGTGTGGCACACTGAGCGTCACATCCCACTGCTGACACCACTCATAATCGGTATCTTGCACCTGATGACGGAGCCACTGGCATGTGAGTTGTGGGTAATGCTGACGGATGTACTCAATGGATTGTTGCATGGATGTTAAAATGACTGCTTCTTCTACTAGACCATGCTTCTCTATCAATGCATAGAGCTCTGGGAAAAGGGTCATATCGTTGTTATTAAGACCTATCCCCCACTTCAGTTCTATTACAGGGAAGACGTTATACTGCTTGCAAATAGCCAAATACTCATCTACTGTGCAGATTTTGGCCGTATAGGTAATATCCTTGCGTGTTTGCGTTAGCGTGAGAGACTGCAATTGTGTCAAAGTGCTAGTAGGGATCTGCAAACTATCAATGCCTACACGCTCCAAATGATCATCGTGCCAACATACTAGTTGGCTATCCACAGTCACCTTGACATCGCATTCCAGGCCTTGGTAGCCATAATGGTTTGCTCCATTTATAAATGCTTCTTCGGTGTTTTCCACGCCCAGCAGACTACCTCTGTGTCCCACAAAGATAGGAGATTGACTACAAGATAGCAAGACAGCTGACAAAAAGCATAAAAGGGATAATTTTGTTTTCATGGTATATGAATTGGTTAATTTCTTCTAAATTCTGCTAATGTGATTGCTGTAGCGATACCCACATTTAGACTCTCGGATGTTGGCGTATCAGGGGGATACGATGGTATGCGCAGAGGATGAGTAATCAGAGATCGCACTGCCTCAGATATGCCATTGCCTTCGTTTCCCATAACAATAACCCCCTTATGCCTGTCAGGTATAGCCTTCGTATCATAGATGTTCCGACCATCAAGCAATGTTCCATACAAAGGAATCCCCTGCTGACGAAGTGCAGCAATCACCTCAGGGAGCTCTACATAATGTAAGCGAACTCGTGCAAGCGCGCCCATGGTAGCTTGTACTACTTTGGGATTATAACAATCAGCCGTATCACGAGAACAAAGGATGTCATGCACTCCAAACCAATCACAAGTACGAATAATCGTTCCTAAATTACCTGGATCTTGCACGCCATCTAATGCCAGCAATAGTCGCGATGTCATGTACTGGGTATCAGGTATCGGTTTGCGGAAGACTGCAATTACGCCTTGAGGTGTACGAAGCGAAGACATCTGTTCAATCTCCATAGGAGACGCATTATCGGGTGTAGCGAGCAGCACCAACTGGAATGCTCCGCGAAGGTCGTTGACACATTTTTCGCCTTCAGCCACAAAGACTCCTTCCGCATCGCGATTTTTCTTTTGCTGTAGGCTTCGTACCCATTTTACTTGTGCTTTGCTAAGATGCTCGATCATAACCATAGATTTTGCTGCGCAAAGGTATAAAAAAAAAACTGTAACTGCAAGAAAAATGTACTAAAAAACACATTTTTTTGCAATTTTCTTGTGTATGTGCATTTTTTGTTGTACCTTTGCAGGCGATTTAGGGTAAGTCCTACACGACCAGCTCCCTCTGAACTCCCCCAGGTCCTGACCGAAGCAAGGGTAAGAGGTTGTAGCGGTGCGATGTAGTCAGCTTACCCTTTTTTTGTCGCATGGTGATAAAGGAGGGTAGAGTTTTAAAGGATATTAAGAGATGCTGGAGCAGTTTATCAAAAATAGGATTATCGCACAATTGCCTTTCAATGCAAACGAAGGGCAACTAGAGTTATTGGATAAACTGAGCCAATTTATTATATCTCCTACCCCACGTAAAGCATTTATTTTACGCGGATATGCTGGAACAGGCAAAACTAGCATCATGGCAGCATTGGTACATGCAATGCGAGAGCTTAAACAGCAAATCGTGTTGCTGGCTCCTACTGGTAGGGCTGCAAAGGTGCTATCTAAATACGCCCAGACACCCGCCTATACAATACACAAATATATCTACAGGGCGCGCACAAAGAGCGCGCTTGTAGGAGCGAGAGGCGATGAGTCGATAGGACAAGAAATGAGAGGCGAGAGGCAAGTTTTTAGCCTACGAGACAATTTACACAAAAACACCCTATTCATCATAGACGAAGCATCTATGATAAGTGGGCAGAGCGACAATCCCATGTTTGGTTCTGGCATATTACTCAGCGATCTGATTAAGTATGTGTATAGTAGCGAAGGTTGCAGTATCTTATTTCTTGGCGACGACGCCCAATTACCACCCGTAGGTTCCAACCAATCACCTGCTCTAAACGAAGATTATATTACAGGTTTCCAACTACATACACAATCACACACGCTCACTCAAGTAGCACGTCAAGCCACCGATAGTGGTATATTGGAAAACGCCACACGACTGCGTCCTTGGGCACTAGGAGATAAGTTCGAGGCAGCAAGTGGTGAGTTGGTAGAACATATGTGGAAAATCCTCAAGGCGAACAAAGATGTATGTACAATATCTGGTACCGAGTTGGCAGAAGCTATCGAAGAATCATATAACCACGTTGGCCCAGAAGAAACGATTCTGCTCACTCGCACCAACAAACGAACGAACATCTACAATCAAGGTATTCGCACCAGAATCTTATGGAGAGAAGAAGAGATTGGAGCAGGTGATAGGTTGATGATATGCAAAAACAATTATTTTTGGACAGAGCAATATGATGACCTCCCCTTCTTGGCCAATGGCGACATGCTGGAAGTGGTTCGGTTGCGAAATAGTCGCGAGATGTATGGTTATCAATTCATTGATGCTCAATTGCGTTCCATTGATTATGATTGGGAAATAGATGCCACATTGTGGTTAGACACCCTGCATAGTGATAATCCAGACGCTACTCAAAAGATGCAAAAAGACCTCTTTTGGAAGATCGCTGAAGACTATCCCGAATTAGCACATCATCGTCAGAAATTAGTAGAGACTATCTATGCCTCGCCGTATTACAACGCCCTGCAAGTGCGTATGGCCTATGCCATCACTGGACACAAATCACAAGGCGGACAATGGAAAAGAGTATTCATAGATCCATACATAGGAGGTGAACAGAATATCTCCCCTACCAAAGCAGAGCAAAGAGACTTCTATAGATGGCTCTATACAGCCCTAACCCGAGCTACCGAAAAGATTTATCTTATAAAAAAATAGCAAACACTTGCATATCTCAAAAAAAAGTTGTACCTTTGTGCGCTAAATTAATCAGTAAATTTTTTAAAACACAAAACAATATGCAATTCAATCATTTTATCGTTTCAACAGCCATCGCAATGGGTTTGGCATTCGTATGGTACGGATGTGAAGCAGATGTAGATTTGAACAATGTGGACACATCGGTAAAAGTGGATGCTAATGTTGCTCTACCAATAGGCTCAGTGACAGCCACGATTGGCGATTTTGTAGGTAATGGTAATGGCGGTATCTATGTGGATTCACTCGAAAACCGCGGGGTGCTAACCTTTAGAGACACCTTCCGTATATCCCGCAATTTCCACCAAGTAGATTTGAAGCAATACATCAGCAAGACCCAGCTCAAGATGAATGTTTACGACAAGTTGGATGGTTTAAGTCTGCTGCAAGATGGTAAGATTACAGGTCTGGGTGTGACTATCCCATTGGAATTCCCATTGACATTAAAGTTGGATGGCATCAATAATGATCAAGAGTATCAACGTTTGGATAGCGCACTGATTAAGAATGCGAGTTTCACTAGTCGTATTACTCAACTGGGCAATTTACCATTGAAATGGGAATGGATCGAACAAGTGACTCTGACACTCGGTGACGCTTTTCATCGTAAGGATGGCAGAATACTGACTGTATATAAGAAAGGTGATGGATATGGTTATGACCAAAACATCCCCATCACAGTAGATGCATTCTCGCTGAATTTGATGAAGAATTCATCACCTAGCACTCCAGAACAATATAGCAACAACGTTATTGATTCATGCGATTTTAAGGTTACAATGTATGTAACTATCCCTATGGGCGAAGTAGTTACCATACCTTCCACCGCAGGTTTCCAATACAATCTGGATGTGCAATTCATCGATTATCACGCTATTTGGGGCATGTTCAAGCCAAGCAATGACATGTTCGATGATAATGAAATCACTTTGGCTGAAGAATGGGATAGTTGGAAATTATTCCAATCCGCTAAATTGCCATTTGCAGATCCATCCATCGACATGAATGTGACCACACAAATAGCCGGTGCATTGGTGATGACAGGTGAACACCTATATGTGAGCGATAAAGAGGGCAACAAAGTCAATGCCACCTTTGATGGAAACGAGAGTTTGTATAAATACTTTAACAAAAATGAGTATTTAGGATTAGACAGCGAAATTGGCGATTCTGCAACCATGCACATACTATTTGACAAAGATCCTGCTCGCGGAAGAATCGATCGTTTGTTTACCATACAGCCAGACAAGTTGGGGTATAAATTTTCTATTGATTTCAATCGTCAGGAGACCCCTCAAATACGTATTACAGAAAACACATCTATCAATATAGCCGCTGCATGTGATATGCCATTTATCTTCAACGAAGGCGTAGAGATTGCATACTCTGACACAATAGCTGATATTGACCTCAGCATGGTAGAGTTAGATTCCTTGATGGCTGCTGTGCCTGATTTGTTAGATACTATTGAAGAAGCTGCATTGACTTTGGCATTACAAATCGAGAACAGTATTCCGCTACAATTCAAGGGTTCATTTGTATGTCTAGACGAGTTTGATAATGTGATTATCGACACAGCCACAAATGCTCCATGGCTGATTACCAATCAGGATACGCTGTTAATCCCAGCCCCTGAACATACTTTCAACCAAACAACGGCAACATGGGCTGTAACGCCAGCACAAATGACAGAAGCAATTGAACTTACAAAAGACGAATTGAGTTATCTAGCAAAAACAAAAAAGATTATCTTCTATGCTGCTTTGGATGACAAGTCTTTGGATTATGCATACGAGCAAGGATACTTCAATGTAAAACTAACTGAATACGAAAGTTTGAATATTCGAATAGGTGTAGGAGCAGACATTGAAGCCATATTAAATGTAGGAGCATTAATGAATCAATAAAATCATAGGAGAATATGCATATGAAAACTAGAATATATACACTACTGTTAGGTGCACTCTTAACATGCACGTCCATTGCAAGCGCACAACAGGTAAACACATTGTATTTCTTGGAAAACGCTCCTATGCGTCACACCATCAACCCCGCATTGCAACCTGTAAGTAGATTTTACCTCACATTGCCAGTAATTGGTTATACCAGCTTATGGGCAGGTACCAACAGCTGGACAATGCAGGATTTCATCTTCAAAGGTACTGATGGTAGTACCATAACTGCATTTCACCCAGACGCACCAACGAATTGGTTAGAGAGCAAACCTAACAACTTCGTCATTGATGCGGATATATATATGAATATTTTAGGATTGGGTTTTGCTATCAAAGAGAATGGTTATTTTCATATCAATATCGCAGAACATCTATCAACAGATGTAGGTTTTTCGAATAATATATTCTCGTTGAACAAGCTGAACACCACAATTCCAACTACAGTATCGTTGGGAATGAATGCATTGGTATATACCGACATTGCTTTAGGTTATTCACATAAGATTAATAGCCAATGGACTGTTGGTGGAAAAATCAAGGTACTAGTAGGTCAAGCCAACGTAAAAGTAAATATGGATGAGCTGACTTTCTCGTCCAATTTGGATTCATTGCATGTGTCAGGCATGGGTAATGTATATGCCGCAGCTCCATTGCGATGGAGTCAACTACCTACGGATATTAATGACCTTAATGGCTTTGATGCTAGTACATTAGTCATGGATGAAAACATGTCAACTAAAGATGTGATTATGAATTTCATTAAGCCTGCAGGTATGGGTGTTGCATTAGATCTCGGTTTTACATATAAACCTATTAAGAATCTGCAGATCACCGCAGCAGTAACCGACCTTGGTTTCATTCGTTGGCATCGCCATGCTACAGCAGGAATATCTATGGACACCACCTTCTATGGTGTTGACATCAATTATGGAGATTATGTAGTTGATGGGCAACTTGCGAGCGATAGTTTGACCGCAGATTTGACCCACACATTAGAAGGATATGTGGATGCCGTGCACATCAGTGACATAGACAATAGTCCATTCCCTCAGATTCATATGCTGAAAGCCAATTTGAATGTTGGTGTTGATGCTAATTTCTGGAATAATCGCGTTGGTGTAGGTGTATATTCACGTACACAATTCTACAACAATCGTATCACCGAGGAAGTGACTATGGGTGCGGCCTTCCGTCCGTTTAACTGGTTTAATATAGCTGCATCGTATTCATTCATCAATGGTCGTTGGAGCAATATTGGAGCTGCGCTATCGCTAGCCCCTTATGACGGCATAATGCTGACACTGGCAACCGATTATGTACCTACCACCTATGCCAAGGCAGCCACTGAGGTCGGAGAGATTCCGTTACCATATAAGACACCTGGTTTCAATGTAGCTTTTGGACTAGCGATCGTAGCCGGTACAAATCCAAAAAACAAGGATAAAGACAAAGATGGTGTATTTGACAAATTGGATGTCTGCCCTAGCACTCCACTCAATGTTCGCGTAGATGAGATGGGTTGTGCGTTAGACATGGATGGAGATGGTGTACCTGATTATCTAGATGAATGTCCATATACGCCATCAGCGGCATATGGAATGGTTGATTCAACGGGTTGTCCTATTGATACAGATGGAGATAAAATTGCCGACTATCGAGACAGATGTATTCATACTCCTATTGAAGCGATTGCCCACGTAGATGAAAATGGTTGTACGAAGGACAGCGACGGCGATGGTGTTTCTGATGATATAGACCAATGTCCAAACACACCAAGCACAGCCTATGGAATGATTGATGCCAATGGCTGTCCATTAGATACCGATGGTGATGGTGTTGAAGATTATCTAGACATCTGTCCTGAGACTTCAGCGGAAGCCAATGGTCTAGTGGATAAATTTGGTTGCCCAATTGACACAGATAGGGATGGAGTTTATGACTACTGCGATCAGTGTCCCAATACACTACCTGAGACCCGAAATTTCGTGGATACCAATGGTTGTCCATTAGATAGTGATGCGGATGGAGTATATGATTACGAGGATTTGTGTCCTACGATCGCAGGTGTAAAAGAAAATAGAGGATGTCCTGAAATCAAACGTGAAGTTCGCAATTTGCTCACCAAAGCGATGTCGGGTATTCAGTTTGAGAATGGCAAGGCCACTATCAAGAGAAGTTCATACACCATCCTGAATGATATTGCGCAAATATTTATTGAGAACCCTAATTATATTGTAGAAATACAAGGACATACCGACAATGTTGGTAAATACACATACAATGTAGAGCTGTCAGAAGATCGTGCACAAGCTATACGCACATATCTGATTAATCAAGGTGTTCCAGCTGAACATTTAACAGCTAAGGGATATGGTCCAGACGTGCCAATAGCCGATAATAACACGAAGGAGGGACGTGCAAAGAATCGTCGCGTAGAATTTAAGATTACTTTTGAAGAAGTTACATACGAGACTATATATGATCGTGTAGAAAACACGGAAGCTACTGCAAATTAAACATCTAGAAAAATTATAAATATGGGAAGAGCTTTTGAATATCGCAAAGCGACAAAATTGAAACGTTGGGGTCATATGGCCCGAGTATTCACTAAATTGGGTAAGGAAATCACCATGGCAGCTCGCGATGGTGGTCCAGATCCAGATAGCAACCCACGTCTTCGTACATTGATGCAACAATGTAAGAAGGAGAATATGCCTAAAGAGAATATCGAGCGCGCTATCAAAAAAGCGACCGACAAGTCTTCTGAGGGTTATAAAGAGATTTGCTACGAGGGATATGGCCCTCACGGCGTAGCCATCTTCGTTGAGACAGCTACTGACAACAACATGCGTACTGTTGCCAACATCCGTAGTTACTTCACCAAACATGGTGGTAGCCTCGGAACACAAGGTTGTTTGCAATTCCTCTTTGAACGCAAAGCTTGCTTCACCGTAGCAGCAAAAGATGGAGTAGATCTAGACGAACTAGAGTTGGAGTTGATTGACTTCGGTGTAGAAGAACTAGGTCATGATGAGGAAGAAGGCACTATCGTTATCTATGGCGATTTCAACCAATACTCTCAAATGCAAAAGTATTTGGAGGACAATGGTTTCGAGATCCAATCATGCGAGTTCGTTCGTATCCCTAACGATACCAAGACCCTCAGCGATGAGGAGATGGAGAGCGTACAAAAACTCATTGACCGCATTGAGGAAGATGAGGATGTACAGAATGTGTTTACTAATATAGGTTAAAGGACGCTTCGCTATAGGACGGCGCTTTGCGCCTATGGGTGTAAGGTGTAGGGTGTAAAGTGTAAAGGCGAGAGTATATGACAGAGATGATTAACTCATTAGATTATGCAGGTGTAGAGTGCATCAAGGAGCATTTCTCCTTGACGCCTCTGCAAGTGCAACAATTCACGGCATTGGGAGAGTTGTACCGCGATTGGAATGCCAAAATCAATGTCATCTCTCGCAAAGATATTGATAACCTATATCCACATCATATCATCCACTCATTGGCTATTGCCAAAGTGCTTCATTTTCAGCCAGGTACTACCCTATTGGATATAGGCACAGGCGGAGGTTTCCCCGGTATTCCATTAGCGATTTTGTTTCCCGAGTGCCAATTTACCCTGATTGATAGCATCGGCAAGAAGATTAAAGTAGCATCTGAAATCGCTAAAGCAATTGGGCTGCAAAATGTAACTTGTATTCAAGAGCGCGCAGAGCAAGAACAAGGTAAGTATGATTTCGTCATCAGCCGCGCAGTGATGCCACTGCCCGATTTAGTAAAACTCATACGCAAGAATGTGAGCAATAGTCATAAGAATGCGATGCCAAACGGACTGATGGTACTCAAGGGCGGTAACCTAGAAGGCGAGACACATCTCTATCGCAAGTATGTAGAAATCACGGACATATCAACGATATTTAAGGATGATTGGTACAAAGAGAAAGCCGTGGTATATCTACCGCTTTAGTGTTTAGTGGACGCTGCGCTACTGGTTAGTGTTTAGAGGGTAAAAGTGATGAATTTAAAGACTTTTTATTTCAACCCATACCGCGAGTGTACGTATGTACTAACCGACGATGCTAATCACGCTATAGTGATTGACGCTGGTATGTACGAAGAGCGCGAACAACAGCGTTTTGCGCAATATATTCAATCAGAGCAACTGACTATCGTTGCTCTTTTGATTACTCATGCCCATCCAGATCACGTGTGTGGTGTGGAATTTATGGAGCAGACATACGGTCTGAAAGCCATCGTAGAACCTGCTGAAGGAAAATTGGATATTCCTTATTTTGATATTCAGGTAATAGCCACTCCTGGTCATAAAGAAGACTGTGTTTGCTATTATCTGCCCAAAGAGAATATCATCTTCACGGGTGACACATTGTTTCAAGAATCTATCGGTCGTACAGATTTACCTGGCGGGGATATGACAACATTGATTCGTTCGCTAAAGAAATTGATAACTATGCCCGACAACACACATGTCTATCCCGGGCACGGCTATCCCACGACTATCGAACACGAAAAAATGTACAACCCGTATTTATAGACCGCTACGCTGTTAGAAGTTAGACCGCCTGCGGCTGTTAGAAGTTAGATTAAGAGATATGCAGTATTCTGTGGTACATCTGAAATATAGTTTTGCTGAAGAGTGGGAGCAGGACTTGTTCGAACAAGCCATGTGTGATTTGGGTTTTGAGGTGTTTGATGGAGAAAATGCCTATATTCAGAGTGATATCTGGGAAAACACACAAACTGCCACTGCAGCATTAATCGCTACTACTGAAGGGGTGGAGTTGATTGGTTGGGATGATTGTCCTGACGAGAATTGGAATGCTCAATGGGAAGCTGAGCATGAGGAGGTAGAACTGCCTTTAGGTGTACGCATCACGCCCCATTGCGCCTTTGGCGCGGGGCATCATGAGACAACCAGTATGATGATAGAAGCACTGATTGAGGCGCAAGAGCAGGGATATTTCACGCAAGAGCGCCATGTTTTGGACATGGGTTGTGGCACGGGCGTATTGGGCATTATGGCAAAGAAATGTGGTGCAGCGAGTGTAGTAGCGGTGGATATTGATGACAAAAGCGTGGCGAATAGCCTCGAGAACGCCGAAGCCAACAACGTGGCATTAGATGTGCGTTTGGGCAGCACCCCACCCGACGGCGCGTATGACTTGATAGTGGCGAATATACATCGTAATATATTAGTGGAACAGATGCCCACATATGCCAAGATACTGAATGATGGTGGCGAAGTGTGGCTAAGCGGATTTTATGCAGAAGATATTGCATATTTGGAGAAAGCAGCAGAGTGCGTAGGATTACATCTTACAGAAGTACGGCATACCAACGAGTGGCAATGGATAAGATTAAAGAGATGAATACAATTTGCGCCATATCAACCCCTTACGGCAGTGGTGGAATAGCCGTAGTACGCGTGAGTGGTAAATCTGCGATACAGATTGTGGACACATTGTTTCGTGGGCGAAAGTCGCTGATAGAGGCCACAGCTTATACTGTGCATTATGGGGAGATAAGGCGAAAGGTTAAAGGTGAGAGATTAGAGGTTAAAGGCGAGGATGATATACTCGACCAAGTATTGGTCAGTGTCTTCCGTGCGCCTCATTCGTTTACGGGCGAAGATGTGGTGGAGATTGCCTGCCACGGCAGCATGTATATCCAGCAAACGCTTCTGCAATGGCTTGTGGACGCAGGTTGCCAATTGGCTAAAGCGGGCGAGTTTACCCAACGCGCCTTCCTTAATGGCAAGATGGATTTGACCGAAGCCGAAGCCGTAGCCGACTTGATTGCAGCGCAGACGAAAGCCGAAAAAGACCTGGCACTCAGCCAGTTGCGCGGCGGCATATCCAACGAGTTGGCAACATTGCGTGAGCGACTGCTGACCTTCACTTCGCTCATTGAGTTGGAGTTAGACTTCGCCGATCACGAAGAATTGGAGTTTGCCGACCGCACACAACTTACCGAACTCGCCAACGAGATCAATACTACTATTGGTAGGTTGGTAAGTTCATTCAAGATGGGCAATGCCATCAAACAAGGTGTTCCGGTGGCGATTATCGGTGCACCAAATGTGGGCAAGTCCACGTTGCTTAATGCCCTTCTCGGCGAAGAGCGCGCTATCGTGAGTGACATACAAGGAACTACGCGCGATACGGTGGAAGATACATTGGTGTTGGGCGGCATGTTGTTTCGCTTTATAGATACCGCGGGCATGCGACAAACCAATGACACGATAGAGAGTCTAGGTATAGAACGAAGTCGACAAGCGGCACAAAAAGCAGGTGTAATCATCCATTTGCTAGATGCTACACAACCTATTGATACCCTATCACAAATGGATAATATGCAGGAGAAAACAATTGTCTCGGTCTATAATAAAGTGGATTTAATGCCCTCATTCATAGTGCCTGAGCATGGGATAGGTATCTCCGCCAAGAGTGGCGATGTAGAGGTACTGAAACAACAATTAATCACCTATGCCAGCGAGCACTATAATACACGTAATGCAGTGACTATCAGTAACACTCGCCATTACGAAGCATTGGTGCGCGCACAAGAGGCGATTAAGCGCGTACAAGAAGGACTGCAAATGCAAATCAGTGGCGAGTTCCTAAGTATGGACTTGCAAGATTGCTTAACCGCATTAGGCGAAATTACGGGCCAAATAACATCCCAAGAAGTACTTAACAATATATTCGGCAAGTTCTGTATCGGAAAATAAATATTTATGAGAAAGAAAATCAATTGGATATTAGGAGGACTAATTGCACTGGTTGCAGGGTGCAAGGTACAACAAAAAGTAGAAAATCCAGAAGTTGTCACATTGTATGGTGTACCCTATGCTACCTATGACATCAGTGGAAAAGTCGTTGACCAGAACAACCGACCTGTTCCAGATGCTTCCGTAATTGTAAAAGGCTATCGCAATGCTGCCATCGCAGATACATTGCAAACCAACAAACAAGGTAAATTTCAAATAGTTACCTCCGACTACCCCGCCGACGCTATCAACATTGTCGTACAATCCCCCAACGAATCCTACCCTACCGATTCTGTTCAACATACAGTAGAATATCGCAAAGAGCAATCTGAACGCGGTTTCTATCTCGGCGAGTGTGAAATAGAAACAACCATCACAATACAACACGATAAAAAATAAACATCATGATATTCTCCATGACTGGCTACGGTAAAGCCGAATACCAAACCTCAAGCAACAAAAAACTAGTAGTAGAAATACGTAGTTTGAATTCCAAATCGATGGATTTGAGTGTGCGTATAGCCCCACAACTGCGCAGCAAAGAGTTGGACATCCGCACGCTGATTGCTCAACGTCTGGAACGCGGCAAAATCGACCTAAGTATCTACTATCAAGATGTTGTCCAAGGCGAAGAAACTGCCACATTTGCGCCTATCAACCGCGAGGCGTTTGCTTATTATTATAAGGAACTTACTGCCCTGCAACAGGAATTGGGCTGGGCTGACAACCAAGATATTGTTTCGGCTATCTTGCGCATGCCCGATGTGACGAAGGTGCAAGACTGCGGCGAAGTGAACGATGAGGAATGGGCAGTGGTGCTGCAAACCATAGAGGCGGCTATCGTGCAGTTTAATGCTTTCCGCGAACAAGAGGGTGCATCGCTCTATCAGATGTTCTGCGAAAAACTAGATGCTATAGCAGGGCTTTTGGCAGAGGTAGAACCCTACGAGCAAAGCCGTGTAGAGAAGATCAAAGCACGCATTGAGGCGAACTTGGAGCAGTTGTCTGCTACTACGCAGCAAGCTATCGATTGCAACCGTCTGGAGCAGGAGATGATATTCTACCTCGAGAAGTTGGACATCACAGAGGAGAAAGTGCGATTGACCAACCACCTCCGCTACTTCCGCGAAACCATGGGCGAACCTCTCCAAACAACTATAAACAATTCTACACCAACTGGAGTGGGCAAAAAACTCGGTTTCATTGCCCAAGAAATGGGACGTGAGATTAACACCCTTGGCAGCAAGAGCAACCAAAGCGAAATGCAGATTATCGTGGTGAAGATGAAAGATATCCTTGAGCAAATCAAGGAGCAAGTGCTGAATGTGTTATAAAATAAGGAATTCAAAAAAGTGCTATTTATTAAGATTCCTTCCCTTTGTACCTTCCCGATCTCCTTCGGGTAAAAGACCAAGGAAGAACCAAAGACGAACCAAGGAACGACCAAATATCAAAAGTGCTTTTTGTTAAGATTGCCATTTATATTTCCGAACATAAATAGTCAAATAGTAAATCCCTATGATCATTATTCTCTGTGCGCCCAGCGGTTCGGGCAAATCTACCATGGTGAAACACCTACTCGAAACCTATCCAGGGCAATACGAACTCTCTATCTCTGCCACCACACGCGCTCCACGCGGACAAGAACAACATGGCAAAGAATACTACTTCATCAGTCGCGAGGAGTTTGAACAACATATCCAAAATAACGATTTTGTGGAATATGAGCAAGTGTACGAGGGATTATACTATGGTACGCTCAAATCAGAGATTGAACGTATTCAGTCAGCAGGGCGTACTATTGTTTTTGACATTGATGTCAAAGGCGGCTTGAACCTCAAGCGTATCTTTGGCGATGAGGCATTGGCGATATTCATTGCCCCACCATCCGTAGAGGAACTATCACGCCGCTTGCACGGACGAGGCGACACCAGCGAAGAAATGATACAAAAACGCCTCGCCAAAGCCGAAATAGAAATGGCAGATGCTCCATACTTTGACAAGATCGTAGTAAATGACAATTTGGCAAAAGCTAAAGCAGAATTGGATAAGTTGGTTAATGTCGGTTAAGCGGTTAAACGGATGAAGATTGGTATTTACGGAGGGTCATTCAATCCGATACATTTTGGACATATCGGACTAGCAAAATGGGTGGCGGAAAACACCGATTTGGATGAGGTATGGCTGATGGTATCGCCCAATAACCCACTGAAAGACAAAAGCATACTCGCGGATGAGCAAGAGCGTTTGGAGAAGGCGAGAGAGGCGATGAGGCAAGAAGGCAAGAGGATTGTAGTATCGGATTTTGAATTTCATTTGCCACGCCCTACATACACCGCTAATACATTGCGCGCGCTCGCGAAAGAGTACCCCGAACACGAATTTACACTCATCATCGGCGAAGATAACCTGCATATATTCGACCAATGGCGGGAATATCAATACATTTTGGATAACTATCGTGTGTTTGTATATCCAAGGAAGGCGAAAGGCGAAAAGATAGAGGCGAGAGGCGAGAGGTTAGAGGAGAAAGGCAGGGTTATTTTTCTAACAGGAGCACCCTATTTTGATATTTCTTCTACAGAATTACGAAAAAATTTGCAAGTTTGAAAATTATTTCGTATCTTTGCAGTCGAAAGTGATACTTAATCAAGAAAATTCTATAACAAAATATTAATTACTAACTATAAATTAATTAGTTACTATGATTCGCACAACATTTAACAAAGTAAGAGAAGTGAAGGACAGTCTTCCAAAAGGTAGTTCAGCTGTAATTGCTGAAGAGTTAGGAATTGCAGCTGATGATGTTCGCGCTTATTTCAATGGCACAGCTACTACCGGTTATCATATTGAGCCAGGTCCTGATGGCGGTATTGTAGTGTTAGAAGACACTAAGATTCTTGAGGTAGCCCTCCGCGTAGCATGGGCTAGCAAAAATGCTCTTTAATAGAAGTACTGTACATTATTATGAAAAAACAATTAACTACACTAGCACTGGCGTTACTATGCGCCAGTGCTTTTCCGTACCAAGCGTATGGCAATAATAAGGACAATTTTGAGAGTCGCTTAGGTATCACTCTTGAGGTAGGTACAGATGTAGTTAGCTCTTACCTTTGGCGTGGTCAGAACTTAGGAGGCATCTCGATCCAACCATCAGTCACTTTTGATTGGAGGGGGGTGTATGTATCAGGTTGGGCAAACATTGGTGCTGACAACTGGAGTTTTGAAAACCTCAATCCAGAATTGGATATCACGATTGGTTACGACAACTACGGTATTCAATTGGATTTGACCCACTTGTATTACTTTGCAGGTGATGCTTACTTCCCTAAAGGTGGTTTTAAGGCACAAGATTTTGAGTCCAGTAGCACGATGGAGGCACACGCAGGTTTCCATCTGGGTGATTTGGTTGAAAAAGTGCCACTCTCCATTGATTGGTACACCACTATCTATGGTGCAGACTGCTATCTCAATGATACAGGCGAATGGCAACGTGCATGGTCAACCTATGTTGAAGTGGGATATGCCTTCAACCTTCCTTTGGGAATCGTGTTAGATACACGAGTAGGTTTCACACCATGGAGAGGAATGTATTCTAATTACGAGGAGGTTTGGAAGAATGCAAAGACAGTAGCTATCAACAATATTCACTTGAGAGCCGAACGCGACTTTGAATTAAGAAGTATCGAGCTCGGTATTTGGGCAGAATGTATGCTCAATTGCTATGGTGTGGACAAGACCAATCTTACCACCGAGCTATCCCGTAAGTTCGAGCAACGGTTAAACTGGAGTATAGGCGGTTGCTTGTACTTCTCTAGCGAGTGGTAGAAACAATTTACTATTTGACAATGTAGCATTTAGTATTTACTATTTGACTATTCACAATGTACAATTTATAAGAAATGAAGAAATGGATTGCATTGGGCTTCGCAATAATAGCAGCAGTTTTGCTGCTATTATTGCCTAATGAGCCAAAAAAACAATATTTTCGCAACCAAGGCAATGTCTTTGGTACCTATTATAATATACGCTACGAAGGAGAAGAAGATTTGCACGAAGCCATCAAACAACGATTAGATGAATTTGACCATTCGCTGAGTATATTTAATCCGAACTCCGTGATTAGCAAGATTAACCGTAACGACAGTGTAGTCACGGACTCGCTGTTTGAACGAATGTATCAAGAAGCATATGCCATTAGTGAGTTATCCAATGGTGCTTTTGATATTACCGTTGCACCACTGGTCAATGCATGGGGATTTGGAACGAGTAGGCGAGAAAGCGAAAAGGCGAAAGGCGATAAGGCGATGGTAGATAGTATCAAAGCATATGTGGGATATGAGAAGATTCGTTTGAATAGTCATCATTTAGAGAAAGACGATGAGCGTATCACGTTGGATGCCAGCGCTATAGCCAAAGGGTATGCATGTGATATAATTGCTGATTTATTGCGTGAGCAAGGTTGCGAGAATTTGCTTGTGGATATAGGTGGAGAAGTAGTACTGCAAGGTGTCAATGATAAGGGTAAGGCATGGAGCGTGGGTATTACTCGCCCCACGATTGATGGTACAGGTACAGAGGAAGAATTGCAAGAAATCATTACTAGCAATGGCTTATGTATGGCAACATCGGGCAACTATTTACAATACTACTTTGTAGATGGTCAACGCCGTAGTCATACCATTGATCCACGTACAGGGTATCCCGTTGAACACTCCTTGCTGAGTGCTACAATCACTGCTAGCAGTTGTATGCGCGCAGACGCGTTGGCTACAGCTTGTATGGTTGTGGGTGAGACGGAGGCACTAGAGATGATAGAAAAGAGCGCAGACGCTGCATGTTATCTGATTGTGGCTAAAGGCGATAGTTTGCATGTCGTGACATCGTCAAGATGGGCGCTATAAGATGGAATTGATTAGTTTTTGAGTACCCGCGCGATAGTCTTAGTGACATTACTCATCGCAAACTCGCGTTGCATAGCCACTTCCAAAGGGACTTTCTCTGTTAAAATAGGATAGATACCTGCAAATCCCATTTGCAATACGCTATCGCATAATTCTACACATCCTCCGATTGCAATGACGGGGATGTGTTGTTTTTGCGCGCGTGCTAACACCCCCGCAGCAGTCTTGCCCTTGGCAGTTTGGAAATCTACTTTCCCTTCTCCCGTAATCACGAGGTCAGCGCCTTGGATGATTGCATCAAAGTGGATAGCATCTAGCACCATATCAATACCCTTCTTGAGTGTAGCATGTAAGCAGGCATAGAAAGCCCCTCCCATGCCACCTGCAGCACCTGCACCTGCGATAGGAATGACATTGACGCCATAATGCCGCTCTATTACCTGAGCGAGAGAAGCCATTGCGCTATCTAAGCGCGCGACCATCTCGGGGGTGGCACCCTTCTGCGGCGCGAAGACGGGAGCAGCACCTTCTGGTCCACAAAAAGGCGTATCCACATCACAAGCCACAGTGAAAGTGGCTGTGCGTACAGCGGTTGGCACAGCAGAATCATCTATTCGTGCAATATCTGCCATTCGACCTCCAGAGCAGTTGTGTATCAACTGGTTATTGTGATCATAGAAACGATATCCCATTGCCTGCAACATGCCAGTACCAGCATCATTAGTGACACTTCCACCTATGCCAACAAGAAAATGTTGGCATCCACGCTGTATGGCATCCATAATCATTTCGCCAGTACCGTAGGTAGAAGTAAGCCAAGGATTGCGTTTTTCGGGAGTTAGGAGTGGTAGTCCGCTTGCGGCTGCCATCTCAATGATGGCAGTATCGCCCGCAATGCCATAATGCGCCGTGATAGGATGCATCAGAGGGTCAGATACTTGTACCTCTACTATTTCTCCCGCTAAGGCTTGTACAATGGCTTCCACAGTGCCTTCGCCACCGTCCGCCACATTGACACATACCACCTGAGCATCTGGATACACCTGATGAATACCTGTTTGCGCACTTTGTGCTACTTCCATTGAGGTCATTGAACCTTTGAAGGAATCTGATGCTACAACAATCTTCATTCTCTTATCTACCATCTAAAATAATCTACTCATCACTACGCTACCTATTGTCAGTATCAATCCTACTATAGTCTCATAGGGGATTAATTTCAACCGCTCTTTGACAATCATGCCCATTGATCCGCCCGTGGCATGGAAGAATGAGCCGTGAGGCAGGTGATCCAAGACCGTAGCGCCCGCATTTACCATTGCCGCTCCCCATATAGATGTCACGCCAGCTGCCATGATAGCGTCAGCAAAAGAGGCAGAAGCGATGCTAGCGCCCGCAGTAGTGGAAGCACTAGCAGCAGACATCAGTGCGCCTGCTATAGGTGCCATAAGCGTGCCACCGTTGCTCCATCCTGCTAGCAAATTGACTAAGACGTCTTTGATCTCAGAGGCTTGTATCACGCCTGCCAAAGCACCTGTGCCAACCAATAGAATGGCGATACCCGACATCTTTTCCAAGCCGTAGGCAAGACATGTACCCGTCTCACGCCAATGTCTTGTAGCCAATATTCCGACAAAACCTCCTACAGGTAGCGCAATCATAGGGTCAACTTCTACTGGATGCCCAAATATATTAGAAATAGGTCGAAGAGCCAGCAATAGAATGGTAATAATGGGACCTAACAAACTGCGCCATAGGGATGGCAAATTGTCATTGGTATTTTGCTCAAGGGCTATATCATTCATCACATTTCCTTTTGGCATCAGTGGTATGATAACAAATACGGTAATCACTAAGCCAATCAAAGCAGGGACAATTCCTGCAGCCATGACAGATGATAGTGATGCATCAAATTTCTCTGCAGCAACAATGGTATTAGGATTAGGAGAAATGATATTTCCGCACTTGCCTCCGCCGATCATGGCAAGAAGAAGTTTGAATTTAGATAGGCGCAGTTTAGTACCCATGATAATTGCTATTGGTGCGATGGTAATAACTGCCACATCAATAAACACACCAATGGCTGTTAATAACATGGCAGATAAAGCAAGTGCTAGGTAAATATATTTCTCGCCTAAAGCCCTAATAATACTTTGCGCGATGGTTGCAGCGGCTCCAGTTTTCACAAGCATACCCGTTAAGACCCCCGCAGCGATGATACGCACGATGGCTTTGGATATATTTTGTACGCCAGCAATCATGTGTATGACTGTAGATTGCATTCCCCATCCAGCGAGCAATCCGCCCACCAAAGCACCTATGATTAAACTATAAACGGGAGATAATTTCCTAAGGATTAATATGATTGATAGTAGCAGTCCTATCGATGCTGCAAGTGCACTATTCATACATTAGACATTCTAGATTAAACTTTGCAAAGGTACAAAAAAAAACAGAGAGTAACAAATTTTTGTTAAAATAGAGAGATATTTTTGCATATTTCAAAAAAAAGTTGTACCTTTGCAGGCTGATTATGTAGATTGACGTAGGATGGTCATACGAAAATGAATAAAACGCTGATGAAAATAGTACGTGTGGTGTGTATGCTAATGTGTACACTCTTTGTGGTGGCTTGCGGTGAATATCAGCAGGTTCTCAAGTCAAAAGATCCAGACGTAAAGTATCAGAAAGCATTAATGTATTTTGAAGATGAGCAGTACGTGAAAGCCCAGACGCTGCTAGATGAGGTGACAAGTTACTATCGCGGAACCGATCGTTCGCAAGACGTACTAGCCTATTTATCACGCAGTTATATGGGTCAAAAAAATTACTCTAGTGCTGCTGAATATTATCAAGCATATATACGCAATTATCCCAAAGGCCGGTATATAATAGAAGCACGATTTCAGGTAGGTCATTGCTACTACTTAGACTCTCCCGACGCGAGACTAGATCAGTCAGAGACTAAAAAAGCGATTGAGTATTTCACTCAATTCGTAGAGTTGTATCCCGAAAGTCCATATGCCGAGCAAGCTTATAAGGAGATGGGTGAATTATACGACAAACTAGCAGAAAAAGAATACCTTAGCGCAAAGATGTACTATAATCTGGGAACCTATTTAGGTAATAATTATTTGAGCGCTGAAATAGTAGCAAGGAATGCATTAAAAGAATATCCCACCAATAAGTATCAAGAAGAATTGAATTGGTTGATACTGCAAGCCAAGTATCAGCAGGTGGTCAACTCAATGGCAGACAAGAAAGAGGAGCGTGCTCGTGAGACAGAAGATGAATATTACAACTTCGTGACAGAGTACCCCAATTCCAAGCACCTAGAAGCTGCCAAACGTATGCACAAAGAGATACAAAAAATTTTGAATAAATAAACAACAAAGATATGATTGACTACAAACAAACAACCGCTCCCAAGACAACTATAACAAGGGACATGAATGAGCTTACAGAAAAAGTAGGCAACGTGTATGAGACTGTAGCTATTTTAGGCAAACGCAGCAATCAAATTAGCACAGCGATGAAGAAAGAGTTGGATGCAAAATTGCAAGATTTCTCTATTCCTCAAGACTCTGCAGATGATACTTTTGAGAATCAAGAGCAAATAGAAATTTCAAAGAGTTATGAGCAATTACCAAAGGCCACATTGATTGCGACTCAAGAGTTTATCGATGATCAATTGATTTATCGCAGTGGCAATCGTGACGAAGTGCTGAAGTAATGATTAGTCGGTGAATCGGTTTAATCGGTGAATCGGTTAGTAACGGTTAATGACCACATTATCTGGTAAACATATATTGGTAGGAGTTAGTGGCGGTATAGCTGCTTACAAGATTCCAGAGTTGGTTCGCCTACTGAAGAAAGCGGGTGCAGATGTGCAAGTGACAACCACCAAGCATGCCTTGGAGTTTGTCACTTCTCTTACTTTGCAAACTGTAAGTGGGCACAAAGTTTATTCGGATGTGTTTGCCGCCATAAATGAGCATAGTACGGAGCACATTTCATTGCCCGAATGGGCAGACCTAATGCTCATTGCTCCCGCAACGGCCAATGTGCTAGGGAAGATGGCACATGGCATAGCGGACGATGCATTGACCACCACCTTTGCGGCCATGCGCAAACCGATAGTGATTGCGCCAGCGATGAATGACAAGATGTACCAATCGCCTGCCACACAGGATTCTATTCGTATTTTATCACGATGGAATAACATTACCATGCTAGATTGTGCGGATGGTCCATTGGCTTGCGGCACAACGGGCAAGGGCAGGATGCAAGAGATAGATGTATTGGTGTCAGCCGCTGAGTATGCGCTGACAAAGAAATCACTTAGTGGCAAACGAGTATTGATTACAGCTGGGCCAACACAAGAAGCCATTGATCCCGTGCGCTATATCAGCAACGCATCTTCTGGCAAGATGGGTTACGCGCTTGCGCGCGCATGTATAAAGAGAGGTGCAGAAGTGACACTAGTGAGTGGTCCAACACATGAATCCATTGAAGCATGGAAAGCGTTGGGTGGATTGACGGTGGTCAATGTAGTATCAAGTGCATCGATGTGCGCAGCCACGGTGGCAGCATTTGAGGAATCCGACATAGCTATCTTATGCGCAGCAGTAGCTGATTTTACACCACGTGAGGTAGCTCCAAGAAAGATCAAGAAGCAAGAAGGTCAGAAAGAGATGTGCATTGAGCTGACCACAACGACAGACATTGCAGCCACACTAGGCAAGATAAAGAGTGAGCATGCAGAAAAAGCACTTATAGGTTTTGCATTGGAGACGCATGACGAAGAAGAAAATGCGCTAAAGAAACTTTGTAGCAAGAATTTAGACATGATTGTGTTAAATTCGCTTCGAGATACAGGTGCTGGTTTTGGTGTTGATACCAACAAAGTGACCCTTTTGTATGCCGATGGGTCAAAAAAAGACCTCCCACTTCAATCGAAGCAGGAGGTAGCAGATAGTATCATTGACGCTATCGTTGAGCGTTTAAAATAATCTTATTCCTTATTTAGCAAGCGCGAGAAGATGCCACGTTTAGGTTTATCTTCAGTCTCGCTGTCATCATCAGCGGTAGCCCCTTGTGCCTCCTCCTCATGATTCCATTCTTTACGTTCTTCAAAATCACCTAACTGACTTTGAACAAAAGCGATGACGTCATTTAGTCCTTCGGTGAAGTGAGCAAAATCCTCCTTATACAAAAAGACTTTGTGCTTTTCGAATTGTGGAGGTTCAGCCTCTCCAGTCTGTTTGCGTTTGCTCTCTGTGATACAGAGATACAAGTCCTCATTTCGTGCCTTTTTTACATCTAAGTAATAAATTCGTTTTCCAGCCTTCACTGCTCTAGAATAAACGATTTCAGGCTCATTTTTTCCTTCAAATCTACGATTTTCCATCTCTAATAAATCTTACAAATTGTTAATTTTCTGCAAAAATAGTATTTTTTTTTGAATTGAACAAATAAATTTGTAAAATTGGCAAAAAAAAGCAAGTATATTTGCGTATATTAAAAAAAATGAGTAATTTTGCAGCCTGTAAAAGTGAACATTGTATATGATTAATCGAACATTAGTTAGAACAAAAGTCGTTCAGACTCTCTTTGCTAGTTACAGCGGTAGTGATCACACCGCGTTGTCTGCGCGTAAAGCACTGCTAAACAAATTCTCTAGTACTTACAATTTGTACATTTTGTTATTACGTTTTTCTGATGAGTTGACGAGTTATGCGGAGTCTCAGATTGTAGAGAATGAGAAGCGTGCTCAGGTACTTCATCAGTCATATACGGCCAACCGCAATTTTGTGAACAATCGCATTGCTCAGCAGATATTTAATCATCGTCGTGTTCGTCATTTGATGGATGATGCTCATTTGAGTTGGGACACTGGTATGTTGGCGGTAGAAAGTGCATATAAGGATTTGTTGAACCAATCGTACTACAAGGATTATATGAGTTTGGATAGTCCTAGTTACGATGACGAGAAGGCGTTATGGAAGAAGATTTACGGCAATCTACTGATGGAGAGTGATTATCTCTTATCAGCATTGGATGAGATGGAAATTGCATTAGATCAAGAGGGTTGGACGACAGATGTCGATGTGGTACTGACATATGTAATAAAGACCATCAAGCGCATGAGTGAGAAGGATGGCGATGAGTGGGCATTATTGGATATGTTTGCTCGTGAGGAGGAATTGGATTTTGCCAAGAACTTGTTGCAATGGAGTATGGATCAAGCGGAGGAGAACAAAGAGTTGATAGCGCGTGCATTGGAGAATTGGGAAGCAGATCGTGTAGCTTATATGGATCAGATTATTTTGTTGGTAGCATTGGCTGAGATTCGTGGGTGTAATGACATTGCGTTAGAGGTTTCCCTAAACGAGTATATAGAGATAGCGAAGGAGTATTCTAGTGACAAGAGTTACGTATTTATCAACGGAGTATTGAACCGTATCGTGAAGGATTTGAAGGCAGAGAATAGATTGTTTAAGTTCGCTTCGCGATAGGCGCCTTTGTCGCAGTTTAGAGGCGAGAGGTGTAAAGTGTAAAGGCGATATTTTTTAAAAAAACTTTATAAATAATTACAATTATGTTAGATTCAATTTTATTATTAGCTCAGACAGCAGCTGAAGGTAGTTCTAATGGTACCGCTCAATCAGGCGGTAGTTGGCAAATGATAGTGATGATGGTCTTGATATTTGTAGTATTCTACTTTTTCATGATTCGTCCACAACAAAAGAAGCAAAAAGAATTACAAAAGCAACGTGAGGCCTTGAAGAAAGGCGATAAGGTAGTGACTGCTGGTGGTATCTATGGTCAGATTAAAGAGGTACAAGAGACCACTTTCTTGATTGAAGTATCTAAAGATGTGACCTTGAAGGTAGATAAAGGCAGCGTATATGTAGCTGCTGAGGATGCTCAGCAAACGCCAAAGGCGTAGTGTATGCCGCGAAGCGGCTACAGTTTAGAGGTGTGAGGCGAAAGGGGGATACTAATGAATTGGCAAACGATACGTAAGAAAATTAAATGGTTTTGGCTTTGGCTATGGCGGAAGGATGCCTTTATTTTTCTGCTATTTGTGGGATTGGCCTTTATCTTTTGGTGGGGACGAGTAATGTCCTCACCAAGAGATATGCACACTAAGGTACGCGTAGTGTATAGTGGTATTCCCGAGAATGTGTTACCAGATGAAGAGTTGCCAGAGCGGTTGCAGTTGACCGTTCGCGATGAGGGTAAGCAACTGCGTCAATTGTCGCGTCATGATCTAGTATTAAATCTCAATTTATCTTCCTACATACACGAAAAAGAAGGTGCTGTGCGTTTGACAGCAGAAATATTACGTCCTCGTTTACAAGATCTTTTACCTGGTTCAATGCAAATACAACACATTGAACCAGAGGAGTTGAGTTTTAGTTATAGTACGTTGTCCACGAAGAAGGTTCCAGTGGTGGTTGTAAGTAGCGTACATGCGGCTCATCAGTATCAGGTGACAGGCCCTGGTGTTGTGACTCCCGATTCGGTTCTATTGTATGGTACATCCGCGTCATTGGAAGGTATAGATATGATTTTAACGGACAGTGTAAAGGTGGAAAACCTCCGTGATTCAACACATCAAGTAGTGTCATTGCGAGTGCCAGAAGGTGTTCGTATTGAAGAAGATAGTGTAACTATCACGTGGAGGGCAGAGCAATTTACAGAGAAGACTTTCACATTGCCAATAGAGGTAGAGGGTTTGCCCCAAGGAGAGCGTATCCGCTTATTTCCGCAATATGCAGATGTGACTATTCGAGTATGTATATCCTCATTTTCTGAAGTAAACGAAAACGCTTTACACTTGGTATGTCAGTATCCTCAAGTGGATTGTACATCACTACCTTTGGAAGTACGTACTAATCATTCTCAGATATACAATATTCGTATAGAACCTAACGAGGTAGAGTACGTGATTGAGAAGTGAGTGTGCAAATGCTCTGTTGAGAGTTTAAGGTCAAATGTGTAAAGGCAAGAGGTATAAAGTGTAAAGGCGAGAATATGAAAAAGATTCAGATGGTAGATCTGCAGACGCAGTATCAGAAGATTAAGTCAGAGATTGATGGAAGCATACAGAGTGTCATTGACTCGGCATCTTTTATCAAGGGTTCATCAGTGAGTAGTTTTCAGGAGCATTTGGAGGCATACACTGGTGCGAAACATGTGATACCAGTAGGTAACGGTACAGATGCGCTGCAGATAGCATTGATGGCATTAGGTTTGAATCCAGGTGACGAAGTTATTACTCCTACTTTTACATTTATCGCGACTGCAGAAGTGGTGGCATTGTTGGGTTTGACTCCGGTGTTAGTTGATGTAGATTGGGACACGATGAATATCTCGGTGGATGCAGTAAGAAAAGCCATCACTGAGAAGACTAAGGCCATTGTTCCTGTGCATTTGTTTGGTCAGTGTACGGAGATGGAGGAATTGTTAGCATTAGCAAAAGAGAAGGGATTGTATGTAGTAGAAGATGCATGTCAGGCGATAGGTGCTACATATAGTTTTTCTGATGGTTGCACAAAACAAGCGGGCACAATGGGCGATATAGGTTGTACGAGTTTCTTCCCTTCGAAGAATTTGGGTTGTTATGGCGATGGTGGTGCAATCTTTACGAATGATGATGTTTTGGCGGCGAAGATGCGTGCGATAGCGAATCATGGTATGGTAGTGAGGTATTATCATGACATGGTGGGTGTGAATAGTCGTTTGGATAGTATTCAAGCGGCGGTATTGGATGTAAAATTAAAGTATTTGGATGATTATATAGCTGCTCGTCAGAAAGCCGCAGCTTATTACGACAAGGCATTTGCAGGAAATGATAACATATTGACTCCCGTTAAGTCGGCGCATTCGACGCATGTGTATCATCAGTACACCTTACGTTTGCAGGGCATAGATAGGGATGCGTTGCGTGCGGAGTTATCGGATAAGGGTATTCCAGCCATGGTATATTATCCTGTGCCATTGCATATGCAAAAGGCCTATAAGGATGCGCGTTATGCAGAGGGAGATTTCCCAATAGCAGAACGATTGTCAGGATGTGTATTATCGTTGCCTATGCATACGGAATTGGACGAGGAGCAGTTGGAGTATATTGTTAGGGGCGTAAAGTGTAAGGTGTAAGGTTTAGAGAGTAAAGGCGAGAATATGGGAAATAATTTATCATTGGTTCAGCAGCAGCGGCAGCAGATAAAGTTGTCTCCCGCTCAGATACAAGCGATGCGCATGTTGGAGTTGCCTGCATGCGAATTGCAGGCGCGCATCAATGAGGAATTGCAATCCAATCCAGCCTTGGAGGAGGGTAAAGAGCGCAACGAGGATCAGGATTTGCTGGAGATGCAAGATGGTGAGTATGAGAATCCGCTAAAGAATGAAGATTTTGATTATGACGACTATGTACAAGACGATGATGTACGTGAGATACAAGTGAACAATAGTCGTCCACACGAAGATATCCCATTTTCAATGGGTACAAGTTTTGCAGAGTATCTGAAAGATCAGATTTACCTAACCAAAATGGATAAGGCAGATCGTCATATAGCAAAGTTTGTAGTAGGTAATATAGATGATGATGGCTATTTACGTAGAACAGTAGAGGAGTTGGTTGATGACTTGAGTTTCCGTGAGGGTTTGGTGGTAAGCGACCAGAAGATGCAAGAAATTGTGGAAGCGGTGAAGCAGTTTGACCCCGTTGGCGTAGGTGCGTATGATGTGCAAGAGTGTTTATTGATTCAATTATCAAGGAAAGAGCAAACGAGCTCAGTAGTAATCGCGACACAAATATTAACCCAATATTTTGATGCATTTCATCGTCATCAGTTTGATAAGATTAGCCAGCGTTTGCAGATTAGTGAGGATGAATTAAAAGCGGCTGTGAATGAGATTCGCAAGTTGAATCCTCGTCCAGGAAACGCGTGGATAGGCACGATGATGGATAGAAATCAATCCATAGTGATTCCCGATTTTTTTGTAGAATTGGTGGATGAGGACCTCGTCATTAGTTTGAACAATGGTAATATATCTGAGTTGCACGTTTCGGAGGAATACCAACATATGTTGGAAGAATTCTCACAACCTACTTCGCATAATAATGTTCAGATTCGTGAGGCTGCGAAGTTTGTAAAAACGCGTGTAGAAACAGCGAAAGATTTTATAGATGCCATACGTCAGCGTAATGAAACGATGATGAGAAGCATAGAGGTGTTAGTGGGATTGCAACGCGAGTTTTTCCTGCATGGCGACAGTATGTATTTGCGTCCACTAACACAGAAGGATGTGGCAGATCGTACAGGTTATGACATATCTACTATTTCGCGTACATTTGCCAACAAGTATATTCAAACAGAGTTTGGTATCTTCCCTCTAAAGTTCTTCTTCTCGGAAAAGATATCTAACAGTGAAGGCACAGAAATTTCCACTCGAGAAATAAAGCAGAAGTTGCGTGAAGTAATTGAGCAAGAAGATAAGAAGAATCCTATTACGGATGATCAATTGGTGGAAATCATGCATGCATCAGGTTACCCTATAGCTCGCAGAACGGTGGCTAAATATCGCGAGCAAATGGGTATAGCGGTAGCACGGTTACGCAAACAGATATTTTGACAGATGCATAGATTTCTGAAGATATTAGCTGAAGTGTGGAGCATACTACTCTACCCCATGTTGATGCCGTTGTATGGGATGCTGATGTTTTGCATTGGAGTTCGCAAAATAGGAGTAGAATTGCCATTGCTGTATACATTACTATGTATTGTATGTACATTAGTTTTGACGGTAATCATTCCAGTAATATTGTTGCTGATGATGAAAAAAAAGGGGTATATATCTTCGTTGCATATTGAGGATTCCAAACAACGCACGACGCCATATATATACACATTAGTATGTTATGCTTTTTGGGCGTATTTCGTACGAGGTGTGGTACAGTTGCCAGTGTTTGTATTAGTGATTGTATTGGGTGCGATGGTAGCATTATTATCGGTAACAATCATCAATCATTGGTGGAAAATCTCGGCTCACTTGACAGGCATAGGTGGATTATTGGGTGGGGTATGCAGTTTTGGTCTGTATTACAATACCCTCCCCTTTTGGATTATAATTGGTTTGCTATTGGTTTCGCTGATTTTGATGTATGCTCGACTATATTTGGAATCGCACACTCCGATGCAGGTGGTATGTGGATTTTTGTTAGGATTATTAACTACATTTGTACCCAATTTGATTATGGTTTATGCGTAGGATAATATTATCGATATTGATATTGTTGAGCATAGTATGCTGGGGTGCTCCGACGTTGAGTGAAGCTTCCCGCATAGAGTTGCTGACATGCACTCCTGGTACAGAAGTGTGGTCGAAATATGGCCATACTGCGATACGCGTGGTGGATGTAGAAAACAAATTGGATAGGGTGTTTAATTACGGCATTTTCAGTCTGATGGCCGATGATTTTTATTTGAAGTTTATTCGCGGGGAGACATACTATCAATTGGGGATTGATTCCTATCGGTCATTTAATGCATTCTACAACAAAATTGGCAGAACGACCTATTGGCAAGAACTGAATTTAACACTAGAACAGAAGCAGCGTATATACGATAATTTGATGGAGAATTATCGTCCAGAAAACAGATACTATCTATATAATTTCGTATTCGACAACTGCGCAACTCGTCCATACTATCTATTGAAGAACGCCTTGCAGGACACCATTGTGTCCACTTACAAGGGGTATGAAGGAACATCGTTTCGCGATGCGATTTCGCATTATACAGGAAAGGATTCGTGGGTAGATTTTGGTATCAACCTGATTTTCGGTAGTGATGCAGATAAGGCAATGAGCAATGAAGAGCGGATGTTTTTGCCAGAGGAGTTGATGCATTATGTAGCCGAAGCAAGGTTATCGGATGGGACTCCGCTAGTAAGTAAACAACATATTGATTCGTTTCCCCCTGTATTGATACCTTGGTATATGAACTGCTGGGTAGGTATCGGGATATTTATGCTACTTATGATGTGCTTGTCCAATTACGATCGTAAACGAGGCAAACTGACATGGGGTATTGATGTGTTTTTAGGAGTAGTATATCTGTTGTTGGTAAGTTTGGTGATTTTCCTGACATTCTTCTCCTGCCATCCATTAGTAGGTTTTAACTGGCGTTTGCTATTATTCCCAACTATTCACGTATGCACAAGACTTATTTACATATTTCGTTAGTAGCAGTATTGCTATGTATTAGTAGTGTATTGTCTGCTCAGCCACGTCTAACAGTAGTGGTAGTGGTGGATGGAATGACACAAGAGAACTTGACCACTATGCGCCCATATTGGTCGGCAGGTGGTTTAAGACTAATGGCAGAGGAAGCCTTTCAGACCACGATTACATTTCCACATCATGTTTATGGTGGTCAGGAGACTATGGCTACTCTGATGACAGGTACGACACCATCGCATCATAGCGTGATGTCAGATACCTTTTTTAATCGCAACGAACGCAAAGCGCAGACGATTTTGCACGATGGGGACGTGGTAGGCATAGGTAGTGATTGCCGCCTATCACCTCGTACGTTATTCTGTAGTACTATCACAGACGAATGGCGAATGAAACAAGGAAGTGAATCTAAAATCTATGCCATAGGTTTGGATGCTAAAAGTACAATTTTGATGGCAGGTCATGCTGCCAATGCTTGCTGTTGGTTGGACGCAGAAACACGGAAATGGGTGACTACCTCCTTCTACTCGGAGGGATTACCTACTGCAGCCGATGCTATGAATATGGGTGGAAGAATAGATGTACTGGCAGAACGAGATTGGACACCTAGAATGGATATTTCCATGTATAATCATCCCACAGAGCAAGAAAAGAAAAATGCATTTACATATAATAACAAAAAGCACTTGCTACATTCGCCTGCAGCCAATACACTAGTTATTGAGTTGGCTTTGGCGCAACAAGAGGAACAAGAACTAGGAACAGACTTGACGCCCGACCTGCTGCTCATGCAACTAAACACCGTTACCCCGAAAGCAAAGTCCGATATTATTGAAACAGCAGAGCAAGAGGACATGTACATGTGCATCAATCAAGACTTGGGTTTTCTTATAGAGCAGCTGAATAAACGCATCGGCAAAGAACATTATCAGATACTGGTAGTAGGGCGTCCTATCAAGGGGTATTCTATGGATGCGATGATGATGGCGAATCTACCAACACAGCATTTCAATGTGGATCGTGCAGCCGCCCTGATAGGTACCTACTTGATGGCTATTTATGGGCACGAGCGTTGGGTGGATGGAGGATACGGTCCATTCATTTATCTTAATCGGATGCTGATTGAGAAAAAGCGTATGTCGTTAGAGGCCATACAACGACAAGTGGCTAATTTCTTGATGGATTTTGAGGGTGTACAAGTGGCCTATCCTATTCACGAGGCTATCACTGCGGAGGACAAAGAGTCAATCTATCGCAAACATGCGGGCGATGTATATTTTCGTTTGCAGGATAATTGGTTGTTGGATTTAGGAGATAATCAGCCATTTGACCATGTAATACAATCGGCTCCTTCGGCACCATTACTATATTGGTCCGGCATGATGACCTCCTTCCCCGAAGGGCGTTTGCAAGCCACCGACATCAAGCAAATGGTTTTGAAATAACTCATTACATATAACTCATTATGATTTTCTACGAACTAAAAATTAGTTATACTCGTCAGACGGGCGAGGATAATCCACGAGCAGTAAAAGAGACATACCTCGTAGAGGGCTTGACGGCAGCAGATGTAGAAGAGCGTTTGTTGGGCGAGATACAGAAATATATCTCTGGCGAATGGGAAACAAAAAGCTGCAAGCAAGTGCAGTTTTATGACCTCATCCCTAATCCAGAGGGCGACCAATGGTATAAGGCACGCGTAGAGATGATTACCATTGAAGATAACGGCAAAGAGAAACGCAAAGCCGTAACTATCTATGTACAAGCGGGTAATATCACGGAGGCGAATAAATCATTGCATCAATCGGTAAGCAATTTGGATTGCGAGGTGATTAGTATCACTCGTTCGCCAATTCTGGAGGTTTTCCGCGGCGTATAATGACAGAAATACAACAACATATTGCTTCTATTCGCGCAGATATCCCTGCTGGGGTGACATTAGTTTGCGTGAGTAAGTTTCATAGTAATGAAGCTATAATGGAGGCGTATGAAGTTGGTGAGCGAGATTTTGGTGAGAGTCGTGTGCAGGAGTTGTTGCCCAAGTATGAGGCGTTGCCCAAGGATATTCGTTGGCATTTTATCGGACATCTGCAGACGAATAAGGTGAAGCAGGTTGTGCCGTTTGTGCATATGATCCACTCGGTAGACAGTGTGCGCTTGCTGGAAACCATCAACCGCGAAGCGGAGAAGATTGGACGCCAGGTGAAAGTGCTGCTGGAGGTGCATGTTGCAAAAGAAGAAAGCAAATCTGGCTTCACACCAGAAGAGTTCTTGTCACTAAACACTAAACTCTCAACACTAAACCACATAGAAGTATGCGGTGTGATGGGTATGGCGACAAATACTGATGATAAGGATGAATGGCGGCGCTGCTTCCGCGAAATTAAATACCTTGCCTCTAAATTTTCAACTCTAAACACTAAACAAATTTCCATGGGCATGTCCGACGACTATCTGGTAGCAATCGAGGAAGGCAGCACGATGGTGCGCATCGGCTCTACCATCTTCGGATCGAGAGGGTAGACACCCGAAAATAATCGGATTCCCGAATCCCTAATCCCGACTCAAAAAAAGTAAAACAATGACTATCATCCTTGACATGGGCGGAGTGCTAATGCTGCACAATATGCCAGAATGTATTGCTCGCTTTACCGATATACTGGGTGAAGAAAAAATGAAAACTATTCTTGGTTTGGCTACTAATGGCGAAGGCACTGTAGATAGTTTGATGGAGCAATATGAGCGTGGTGAAATCTCCACCGATGCGTTTATAGACGGCATTATGCAATATGCAGAACGCCCTACGACTCGCGAGGAAGTGATTGCAGCATGGAATGCGATGCACGGCGGTATTCCTGCGGAGCGATTGGAATTGATACGAGGGTGGAAAGATGCGGGGCATCGATTATTTCTTTTGAGTAATAATAACGAATTGCATTGGGAGCATATCTTGTCGCAATACGACATGTCGATGTTTGAACACTGTTTTGCTTCGCACCTCATGCACATGAGCAAACCAGACCCTCGTATCTATCAAGCGGTTGATCATCAATTAAAAAATAATTTCTGCAAAGAGGAATTCTTAATTCTTAATTCAAAATTCAAAATTCATTTTGTGGATGATATTGCGATCAATCGCAAGACAGCAGAGCAGTTAGGGTGGAAGACGTACGAAACGATTTACGAAGTAGCATTATAATCCAAACAAGGCTAAATTCCCCACTCGCACCGCACAATAACCGCACTATACGTAGCAGTCATAACGCCTTGAACTGAGAAATTGAGAAGAAAAAAAACTCTCTTTTGCCACGGCAAAGCCGCGAACAAAAGAGAGCATATTTTTAATGCTTTCAAATTTCGCTTAACGCATACGCGTTTGGCGAAATTTATAAATTACTGGACTAAACGCACGGAACGCTCGCTGCAGAGATCGAGGCCGTCCATGCCGACTTCACTCGAATAGAAGTAGAGGCCCCACACGTAGTCTGAATCGTAAGGAGTGGACGACCAATAGTAGCCGCCCGTACCTACGTAGCTCACACCGCCAAGGCAATTGCTGAAGCCCGCAGCAGGCAAAGTAATAGAATTGCCATTCGGACCAACTACTTTATAGCCGTAGTCATCCATCCATATCCATCGGCATACATGTTTCAACTCCACAAAATGATGCATTTCTGGTAGTTGATTGCCAAAGATCGTTACTGCTTCAACATAAGTATAATACCCTGACTCATTTTGTTGTTTCCACAATGTGCCACTAGGTAAACCTAAATCTACATACCCACCGCGACTTCTTGATGAAGAGTTGCCATTGATTTCTATGTCAATATCCACATTTTGATTTTGTGCCATTGCGGATACTGCAACTAGGTAAATTACGCATAGAGAGAATACTTTTTTCATCGGCTATTTATTTTATAGTTTGTTAATTTTATTATCCTTGTTCCACTCTTACTCGTGTAGAATGGAGTGCTTCGCCTAGATTGAGAACTGCTTGTTGACAAGATCCTAACTCGTCATAGATCTTTGGCGCAAGGCGTTGCAGGCTCAAGTATATCTTTTCGGCTTCAGCCAAGGCTGAAAGCGATTCCTCAGATTGATCAACCGCCTTTCCTAACAAGAGATTCATCATATCCACAGCACACCAGAACATCGCCAGACTGGTATATTTGCCGTGATGCACGCGGTACATGGGCAAGATGGCGTTATACGCCTCCTCTACCCTACCCTCTCGACGAAGTTCGAAGATGTCTTTGACGGTCATGGTGTAGTATTGGTTGGTATAGGGTTGTATAGTGTGGTTAGCGGCGGCGTAAGCCTTGCATTTGCTGCATCTTCTTCATCATCTTGCTAGTTTGCTCGAACTGCTTGAGGAAGCGGTTGACCTCTACGATGGATGTTCCTGAGCCTTTGGCAATACGATTTTTTCGGCTACCGTTGAGTAGTGCAGGATTACTACGCTCGGCAGGTGTCATGGATGAGATGATGGCTTCGATAGGTTTGAAGGCATCGTCACTTACCTCTACCCCTTTGAGAGCTTTATCCATACCAGGAATCATTCCCATGAGGTCTTTCATTGATCCCATCTTTTTAATTTGGGCGAGTTGAGATAGGAAGTCGTTGAAGTCGAATTGGTTTTTAGCAATCTTCTTGCTGATACGGCGTGCCTCAGCCTCATCGTATTGCTCTTGCGCGCGCTCAACGAGTGAGACCACATCACCCATACCCAAGATACGATCAGCCATACGCGATGGGTGGAAGACATCCAGCGCGTCCATCTTCTCGCCTGTACCAATGAACTTGATTGGTTTTTGTACCACAGATCGGATACTAAGAGCCGCACCACCTCGAGCATCACCATCGAGTTTGGTAAGGATAACTCCATCGAAATCAAGGCGATCGTTGAACTCTTTGGCGGTATTCACGGCATCTTGACCAGTCATAGCATCTACTACGAAGAGGGTTTCTTGAGGGTTGATGGCTTGTTTGATAGCCGCAATCTCCTGCATCATCTGCTCATCCACAGCTAGGCGACCAGCGGTATCGACGATAACCACATCATAGCCATAGACTTTGGCTTCTTGAATGGCTTTTTGGGCTTTGATAACGGGGTTGGCTTCGCCTTCTCCAGTATATACTTTGGCGTTGATTTGTTCGCCGAGAACGCGGAGTTGTTCGATAGCCGCAGGACGATAGACGTCGCACGCCACTAGCATGACGCGTTTGTTCTTTTTGGTTTGGAGGTAGTTAGCCAGTTTAGCGGAGAAGGTGGTTTTACCCGAACCTTGGAGACCACTCATGAGTACGACGGCAGGGGTACCTTTGAGATTAATTTCGGCCGTTTCGCCACCCATGAGGTCGGCTAGTTCGTCGTGAGTAATCTTGACCATGAGTTGCCCAGGTCGAACGGCGGTCATCACATTTTGACCGAGAGCCTTGGCCTTAACTTGGTCGGTAAACTGCTTTGCAATCTTGTAGTTGACATCGGCCTCTAGGAGGGCTTTTCGGATGTCCTTGACTGTTTCGGCGATATTGATTTCGGTGATACGACCTTCACCTTTGAGAATTTTAAACGAACGTTCTAATCTTTCTGATAAATTGTCAAACATAGTACTCCATTTTAATTAGCGTGCAAAGTTACAAAAAAAATCCGAAGTGTGCAAGAGAATATATATATTATTCGGTAAAGCCAACCTAATCACTAACTAATCACTAACTAATCACTAAGTAATCACTAAGTAATCACTAAGTATTTATAAAGGAGTAAGAAAAAAAAATAAAGTATAGGTTGCATATATGCAAAAAAAATAGTAATTTTGCAGACTATATTAGATTTAGGCGTATAGTGACACAACGATATTGGAATGCTACGCAGAGTGATGAAATACATACGTGACAAAGAGTTGCTGGAGAAAGGCGACAAAGTGTTGGTATGCGTGAGCGGTGGGGCAGACAGTGTAGCACTATTAGATGTACTACAACGAGGAGGATTTGATTGCATAATAGCACACTGCAATTTTCACCTTAGAGGCGATGAAAGTGACAGAGATGAGGCGTTTGTGAGGAGGTTAGGATGGAACGTAAAAGGTGTGCGCTTGCAGCGCAGTTTAGATGCCACTCTCAGAGCGAGTTACAGTTTGGATGTTAAAGGTGAAGGCGGAAATGTTGAAACGGTTAAAGGTGAAGGCGTGGGAGTAATCGTAAAGCATTTTGACACAGTGGGGTATGCTCAGGAAAAAGGGATAAGCATAGAGATGGCGGCTCGTGAGTTGCGCTACAAGTGGTTTGCCGAAGTGGCTGAAGCAGAAGGATGCAAGGCAATAGCCGTGGCACACCATCAGAACGACCAAGCTGAGACCGTACTGCTGAACCTAAAACGCGGTGCAGGCATCAGAGGATTATGCGGGATGCGGGCAAAAGCGGAGAATGCGTATGAATTAGACGGTGAAGCGGTGAAAAGGTTAAGCGAGAGGATACCGATTATTCGTCCGCTATTGTGTACGACGCGGGATTATATAGAGCATTATTTGCGCGATATACGGCATATAGACTGGGTGGAAGATTCGACGAACCGCGATACGAAGATCAAACGCAATGCCGTACGAGAGCAACTGAAGAGTTACAGCAAGGCAGAAATAGAACACATCGCAGCAACGGCAGAAAGGATGCAAGGGTATGTGGATTGGTTAGAAGGACAAGAGACAAAAGAGGCAGGCAGAGCGAAGTTGTACGAGGAACTGAAAGACTATGGTTTTGCGGAGATAGACAAGATATACGATGCATTGCACAGTGGCGTTGGCGGGAAAGTGTTTGAGTCGGCGACACATAAGGTAATCATCAGGCAAAAGGCGATGAGGTTAGAGGCGAAAGGCGAGATGTGAGAGGTATGAAGAGATATGGTATCATAGGAAATCCATTGGGACATTCGTATTCGGAGCGATACTTTACGGACTTGTTTGCACGAGAAGGATTAGATGCAGTGTATCACCCCTATGCAATAGAAAATATTGAAGATGCGAAAGGTTTGTTGATGGAGTTGGACGGTGCAAATGTAACCTACCCCTACAAAGAAACCATTATACCCTACTTGCGCGAGGTGGAAAAAATGGCAAGACAGATAGGTGCGGTGAATGTGGTACACAACGGAAAAGGATACAACACCGATTGGATAGGTTTTAGAGATAGTATCAAAAATGTGCTGACACCAAACGATAAGCGTGCGTTATTATTAGGCACCGGAGGTGTGAGCAAAGCCATACAGTATGCATTGCAAGAGATGGGGATAGCGTTTACGGTGGTGAGCAGGAAGGTGAAAGGCGAAAGGCGAGAGGTGATTGGTTATGACGAAGTGGATGATGAGGTGATGGCTGAGCATCAGATAGTGGTGAATTGTACGCCTCTGGGTATGCATCCACTAGAAGCGGCGATGCCAAAGATACCTTATGAATGGTTAACGGAGAAACATTTGCTATACGACTGCATTTATAATCCCGAAAAGACACTCTTCTTGCAAATGGGAGAGAAACAAGGATGCAGGATAAAAAATGGTCTGGAGATGCTGCAGAAGCAAGCGGATGAAGCATGGAGGATTTGGGGGAGTGATAATTGATAAGTGATAAGTATATGAAAAAGTGTATTTTGAGTATTTTGGTTGTGTGGGTAGCAATGATGTGCCATGCACAATTGGTTTTGGAAAATGAGGCAGCAATAGTGTACTATATGCCAAAGAATGAGGTTGTGATCACATTGGAATATGATGTAGTAGAACAAACTCCTGGTGTGTTTTATCAATATGCAGAGCGTTATTTAGGAGCCAAAGAAGTGATAACAGAACAACAAACAAGTTATGTGCTGACAAATATTAGCGCGGAGTTAATAGCGACTGCTGACATAGGACGCGAATATAAGGTGACATCAGCACAAGGACTCAAAGAACAGTATATCAGTTTGACCGCCGACGGACGATTGTTGGGGTATGGTTTGAAAGACGCGGGAGAGTGTACAGTGGAAGGTGTAAGGTGTAAAGGCGCGGGAGAGTGTACATTGGAAGGTGTAAGGTGTAAAGGCGCGGGAGAGCTGATGCCATTGTTGGAGGAGCAGTTTTTGGCTAGTTCGGTAGCGAAGATGGCAGAAGGTGCAGCGAAGCAGATATATCGTATTCGTGAGATGCGTTTGAACCTGTTGGCTGGTGAAGTGGAGCATGTGCCAGCTGATGGAGAAGCGATGAAGTTGGTATTGGAAGAATTGAATAATCGTGAGCAGGCCTTGGCGGAGTTGTTTGTAGGAAAAACAGTGGTTCGTCATGAAAATCACACGCTGAAATATGAGCCAGTTGAGTGCGTATATGATGCGGTATTGTGTAGATTCTCGAAGCATAGTGGAGTGGTCGCAGCCGAAGACTTGAGCGGTGAGCCGATTTATATCAATGTGGAGGTGACACGAGAATTGGTACAAACTTCAATAGAGCAGAACAGCAAGGCGCTAGCGCTGTCGCAAATATATTACAATTTGCCAGGTGAAGCGCTAGTATCAATAGTTTATAAAGAGCAGGAGATGGTCAATGCGCGATATGCCATTGCGCAATTGGGTGTGGCAATACCATTGGCTAAAGAATTGTTTAGTGGTAAGCATAGTCCAGTGATTAGAATCAATCCAACAACAGGTAATATTTTATCAATAGAGCAATGAAACGCGTATTTTGGCTTATACCCCTCGCATTTTGGAGTCTAGTAGTAGGAGCACAGGAGTTGAGATGTACTGTGACGATCAACTCGGATCAGGTTCAAGGTACCAATAAAGAGGTGTTTAATACTCTGAAACAGAGTATAGAGGAGTATGTAAACACCTTGCGTTGGACGAACATGACCTTTCAAGAAAAAGAGCGAATAGAGTGTAATATGTTGTTGGTAGTGAAGAGTGTGGAGGATGGTTTGTTTAATTGCGAGTTTACGTGTCAGAGTCGTCGTCCAGTTTATGGTACAAGTTATACTACCCCGACGCTGAATTTCAAGGATAATAATTTTGTATTCACCTATCAAGAGTACGACCGACTGGATTATCAACAGAGTGTGTTTACGACCAATCTAACGGCTTTGTTGGCCTATTACTGCTATCTGATTATCGGTCATGATATGGATTCTTTTTCGAAGTTAGGTGGTACGCCATATTTCCAAGCATGCGAAGATATAGTGACGGCGGCTCAGTCGGCATCTTTAGATAATGCCGAAGCAGCAGGTTGGAAGGCGTTTGAAAGTAATAGGAATAGGTACGCCTTGATTAACAACCTAATGGATGAGGCATTTAAGAAGTATCGGATATATTACTATGATTATCACCGTCATGGTTTAGATGAGATGGTAAAGAATGTGGCTAATGGTCGTGCGAGGATAGCGAAAGATATTACTGTGCTGAAGGAAGCATACAATGCTCGTCCAGCTACCTATGTAGTGAATGCGTTTTTGGATGCGAAGTCGGATGAACTAGTGAACATATTCAAGAAAGGCACAAGTGAAGAGAAGAAAATGGTATATGATTTGCTGATGGATATTGATCCAACGCGACAAAGCACATACGATGAGATAAATCGTGATTAGAGTGGAAGATAGATGTAAAGGCGATATGATAAGCAAAAAAAATAACAACAGATATGAATATTTCGTATAATTGGCTCAAACGCTATATCACATTGAATGATAGCGCAGAGCAAGTAGCACAAATCTTGACTTCCATCGGCTTGGAAGTAGGCAAAGTAGAGAAAGTACAAACTATCAAAGGCGGTTTGGAAGGATTGGTAGTAGGTGAAGTGATCACCTGCGTGGATCACCCTAACTCCGACCACTTGCACATCACCACTACTCGCGTGGCTCCCGATGCAGAGCCATTGCAGATTGTTTGCGGTGCGCCTAATGTAGCAGCTGGTCAGAAAGTGATTGTAGCTACCGTAGGCACTGTACTCTACGATGGCGATGAGAAGTTCACCATCAAGAAAGGCAAGATCCGTGGCGAAGAGTCGCTAGGTATGATTTGTGCAGAGGATGAGATTGGCGTAGGTAACAGCCACGATGGTATCATGGTATTGCCAGCCGACACCCCAGTGGGTATGCCAGCCAAAGAGTATTTTGGTGTGGAAGATGATACCTTGATTGAGGTAGATATTACTCCTAACCGTGCTGATGGTGCTAGTCACTACGGCGTAGCACGTGACCTATACGCATTCTATAAGGCGAAAGGCGATGAGGCGATAAGGCTAGAGAAGCCGAGCGTTGAGGCTTTTACAGTAAATAGCCACGCATTGCCTATCGAAGTGGTGGTAGAGAATGCCGAAGCATGCCCTCGCTACACGGGCGTGAGTATCAAGGGTGTGACGATCAAGGAGTCGCCAGACTGGCTCAAGAAAGCCCTCAACACCATCGGTATTCGTCCTATCAATAACGTGGTGGACGTTACCAACTTCGTGCTCCACGAGATGGGACAAGCACTCCACTCCTTTGATGCCGACAAGATCAAAGGCAATAAGGTAATTGTCAAAAATGCAACCGAAGGGCAGAAGTTCGTGACCTTGGACGGTGTAGAGCGTACCCTCTCAGCAGCAGACTTGATGATTTGCAACGCCGAGGAGCCAATGTGTATTGCAGGTGTGTTTGGTGGACAAGACTCTGGTATCAGCGAAAAAACTACTAACGTCTTCCTTGAGAGCGCGTACTTCGACCCTGTTAGCATCCGCAAGACTGCTCGCCGTCATCAACTATCTACCGATGCAAGTTTCCGCTATGAGCGTGGTTGCGACCCAAACAACACCCTCTATGTGCTCAAACGCTGCGCACTCCTCATCCAAGAGGTAGCAGGCGGTGAGATTGCGATGGAGATAGTAGATGAGGTTAAAGGTGAAAGGTTAGAGGTTAAAGACGAGAAATACTTTGCACCATTCCCAGTAGAGTTGAATCTTGACCGTGTCAATGCACTCATTGGTAAAGAAATTGGCGAGGAATTGATTGATCACATTCTCTGCGCAATGGAGGTAGAGATTTACAGCAAAGAAGACAAAATCTGGCAACTGGGCGTGCCTCGCTACCGCGTGGACGTACAACGCGAATGCGACGTAGTGGAGGATGTTCTCCGTATCTACGGCTACAACAATGTAGAGTTCCCAGACAAGCTCAACACTTCGCTCAGTTACAACCCAAAACCAAACCCAGTAGCGTTGCAAATCCGTATCTCGGAACAACTGACTGCACAAGGTTTCAATGAGATACTCAACAACTCGCTTACCAAAGTATCATATTACGAACCATTGGAGCAACTCAGTTTGGCTACTTGCGTCAAGATTATGAACCCACTAAGCCAAGACTTGGGCGTGATGCGTCAGACATTACTCTTTGGCGGAATGGAGAGTATTCAACGCAATGCTAATCGTAAGAATGCCGACCTCAAGTTCTATGAGTTTGGCAACTGCTACCACTACAACGCTCAGAAGATTGCTGACCGTCAAGCGAAAGACCCACATTGGGTATATGACCCACTCTACGCATATAGCGAAGAGCCACACTTAGCATTGTGGTTGACAGGTAACAAATCTGCACAATCATGGGTGCAAAAAGAGGAGAAAGTGTCTTTCTATACCTTGCATGCGTATGTAAATAATGTGCTCCGTCGTTTAGGTGTGAATACGCAACTTTTGAATATGGAACCCTTGAACTCTGAACTCTGTTCAGATGGTATGGCAATCAAAGCACCAAACGGCAAGCAGATAGGATATATGGGTATCGTAAATGGTAAATTGCTCAAAGCATTCGATATTGACAATCCTGTCTATTATGCCGACCTCGATTGGAACATGTTACTGCGCCTCAACAAGCAATACAAACCAGTGATTAACGACCTGCCTAAGTTCCCAGAGGTGAAACGCGACTTCGCACTCCTCGTGGACAAGTCTGTGAAGTTCGCTGATTTGGCTAAAGCAGCATTGGCAGCAGAAAAGAAACTACTCAAAGCTGTCAACCTCTTTGATGTGTACGAAGGCAAGAACCTCGAAGCAGGCAAGAAGAGTTATGCACTATCATTCATCCTGCAAGATACTGAGAACACCCTCAAAGATAAGCAAATCGAAGCCATCATGGCAAAACTGCAAAAGATATTCGAAGAGAAATTTGGAGCAAAACTTCGTTGATGACTTACGAAGAATACATACAAGCACAAGAGACAGCATTCACCGAAGAACATTCGGATGAATGCTGTTTCGTTGATAATCAAGCAGAAGGTGTTTTTGTACGAGGACATTAGTATGGAAGAAAGATTGCAAATAGCCGTTTTTGTTTCGGGTACTGGTACGACGTTGCAAACTCTGATTGATAAACAAGACCAGTATGGCTTTCAGGTAGCATTGGTGGTGGCTAATTGTACTTGTTTGGCACTCGAACGTGCTGCTACTTGTTGTATTCCATCGGTAGAAACGAAAGATTGGACAGAGATAGATAATGCCTTGTTGAATCACAAGATAGACATGATTGTCCTGGCAGGTTTCTTAGCTATTGTACCGCGATGGATATGTGAAAAGTGGGAACGTCATATCATCAATATCCATCCATCGCTTTTACCCAAACATGGAGGGAAAGGTATGTATGGTATACATGTGCAAGAATCAGTGTTGAAGGCCAAGGATACGGAGGCAGGGTGTACGGTGCACTATGTGAGCGCAGAGGTAGATGGTGGTGGTATTATTGCGCAAGCAAAGGTAGAAGTAAAACCAGATGATACCCCTGAAATATTATCGGCACGTGTACAAGAGCAGGAGAAAATACTATTGCCTTACGTGATAGGAGAACTAAAAAATAAATGGTATGAGTGAACATCTGAGCAAAACTCAAGTAAAATGGGTACGCAGTTTGCAGCAAAAAAAGAATCGTGATGCAGAGGGCGTGTTTGTGGCTGAGGGTGCCAAGTGCATCAAAGATTTGCGTGAGGCCTTTGAGTTGGTACTTATGATAACTCCTGATAATGCTACCTCTACGGAGATTGAGCAGATGTCTTCGCTTCGTACACCACAAGGGCAGATTGCTGTCTTTCGCAAACCGATACCCGATACCCAATATCCGATATCGAACTTGATACTTGCTCTTGACGGAATACAAGACCCGGGTAACTTAGGCACCATTATTCGTACATGCGATTGGTTTGGCATTCATGATGTGCTCTGCTCGCATGATACTGCCGATTGTTATAATCCAAAAGTGGTACAAGCTACGATGGGAGCATTGGCGCGTGTGCGCGTGCATTACGTGGATTTGCCTCAAGTGATAGCAACCATGAAAGCACAAGAGGTACCAATCTATGGTACGTTATTGGAGGGCATAGATATGTATCAACCGCATGCGATTCCTGATAAACAAACAGGAGTGATTGTGATGGGGAATGAGGGGAATGGAATATCAGAAACGGTGCGCACTTTGATCACGCATCCACTATTGATACCTTCCTATCCTGCAGGAGCAACTACTTCTGAAAGTTTGAATGTCAGCATAGCTACAGCGATTGTGTTAGCGGAATTCAGGAGATAATATAGATATAAACGTAACTATATACTATTACCATGAAACAAAGTCTATTATTGATGTGCATTATATGCACCATGTTGCAAGCATGCGATAAAAAAGTTACTTTCATAGGTCATCGAGGC
>JAZNKZ010000042.1:0-4871 GCA_045578815.1 Paludibacteraceae bacterium | reverse complement strand
GTTTATAAAAATTATATATCTGTCTGATTTAATGCATTATATGTAATGCAAATTTGTCGTAAGTGATAGAATTTGGAGCAATACGAGACCAAATCCACATTATCCGATAAAAAGCTTTACAGAACAGCACATACAAACACTGATAATCAATAATTTAGTCATTGATTTAGCAAATGTATAAAGCACACATAAATTATCAGACATGATTCACAATTGTTATTATAACATTTGTAAATACAAGATATATGTATAGAATTTAAGATTATAAATAAGAGTGAAAGGTTGCAATTAGAAACTACTTGTTAGGAAAATTTATTATTGTCACTATCCAAAACAGCGTTCTATAAATTACAAATGTAACCTATCAATCAAAGCCCTACCCTGTGTAGACAAAAGTACACGAGAATAGAATATTTCCGACCTAAGGGACACAAAATAGGAAATATCGCAAGGAAATGGCATTAAAAACGCCAAAAACAAGAGCTACAAACCTATTGGCCAATACGTTAACCCAACAATTCCTTTGTAGCAAAAAAATGACTTTTCGTGATTTTACACACTTTTATTGACGAGTGACCTCTATCCAGCCATTGTATCCGGTAGATAGCTCTACCACTCTATACCCTTTGGCAGCTAGCAATGATGCAGCCCGCTTACTACGGTTTCCACTGCGGCAATAGAGCGCCACTGTACTCCCCTTCTCGATATGTGCCAATGCCCGTTGCTCAAAGTCGTCCCTCAATATATCAATCTGCAGCGAAGTGCCCTCTATACATCCTGCAGCGTGCTCATCAGCAGTACGCACATCAAGCAACACCACAGTGGTATCCTCTATCACTTTTGCAAATTCAGCTACATCAACACTGCTAAACTCTGCTTTCCCATTGCAAGAGCAGCAAAGTACACTTGCCAAAAGCACATAAACAGGGCGAAAGAATCTTTTCATAGAATACTAACTGCATTTAATGTAAGATATGATATATAAGTTCGCGCAACAGTCCCTTATCCGTTGCATTAGCTCCATAGCCTTTCGAGAGAGCATCATACTTGCGTATGTCACTGATTATATACATCACCTTCCAGGCGGTATAGTAGCGCATTGCCGTCTGGTACTCCTTAGCCTGCCACGGACTGCGCAGGTCGAGATAAGCAGCGATGCCATTGTCCGACTTATCTGGAGCATAATATGCCATCATCAGATTAGAATAGAAATTGAAGAGCATGGCGAGAACCATGGGCATGGCAAAAGTCTTCTTGTTGTCCTCCATATACTTGGCAATGGTATTAGCTTTTACCACATCCTTTACCATAAGCGCATTCTTCAATTCAAATACATTATAGTCCTTGCTTATGCCTACGCACTCCTCCACGAGTTCTGGGGTTATAGGTTCATCACCTCGAGGTTTGGCTATGATTAGTTTGTCCAGTTCGCTGGCCAATCTACTGAGGTCCGCCCCAATACTCTCTACCATCATATTGGCAGCCTTCATGTCTATTGCCGAACCTTTAGAGCGCACATAATTGCTGATAAAGGTGGGCAACATGGCATCTTTAAGTTTTTTCGACTCAAACAGGCGACCACTCTTCTCAATCTCTGCAGCAACCTTCTTTCTACGATCCAAAGTTCCATACTTATGGCAGAAAACGAGTACAGTCGTGGGCTGTGGCTTCTGTAGATAGTATACCAGTTCGTCCATATTGCGTAAGGTCTGCGCCTCCTTCACAATGATAACCTGATGCTCAGCCATCATCGGATAGCGCTTGGCCGCTGCAACGATACTGCCTATGTCGGTATCCTGGCCATAGATAACCATTTGGTTAAATCCACGTTCTTCCTCCGTGAGTACATTTTCGGCTATATAGTCTGATAGGCGATCTATATAATAAGGCTCGTCACCCATCAAATAATATACCGGGGCAAACTGCCTCGCATTGACTTCCTTTATTATGCTGTCGTATGTTACTTCTTGCTTTGCCATTACCAATCAAACTTCAAGTGCTTCACCGTTTTCTTCTCATCTATAATCATGCGCAGTGAGGCAATACCAATATTAAGGTGATCATCCACATAGTTCTGTGTCACCAGATTGTCGCTCTTCTCCGTTTTCACCCCTTCGGGAGTCATCGGTTGATCCGATACCAGCAAGAGTGCTCCAGTTGGTATGCGGTTGGCAAATCCCGTGACAAAGAGCGTAGCTGTCTCCATATCGACCGCCATAGCACGTGTGGAACGCAAGAAGTCCTTAAATCGATCATCATGCTCCCATATACGACGGTTTGTGCTGTATACGGTCCCTGTCCAATAGTCATGTCCCATATCACGAATCGACGACGACACCGCACGCTGCAACATAAATGCAGGTAAGGCTGGCACCTCAGCAGGCAAATAATCATTAGAGGTACCCTCGCCACGAATAGCAGCCAATGGAAGTATCAGATCACCCAATTGCTGCCTCTTGCCTATACCACCACACTTACCCAAGAAAAGACACGCCTTGGGCTTAACAGCACTAAGCAAATCCATGATTATGGCAGCATTGGGACTTCCCATACCAAAGTTTATTATGGTAATTCCGTTAGCAGAAGCCGAAGTCATGTTGGCATCGCGCCCAATAACTTCCACGCCAAACTTCTCAGCGAAGAGGTCTACATATTTATTGAAGTTGGTGAGCAAGATATACTCATCAAATTCCTCAAGTTTGCGCTTTGTATATCGCGGCAGCCAATTCTCCACGATTTCTTGCTTTGTTTTCATTTTTATTATATTTTTGCGGTACAAAAATCAATGGTTTAAGTTGCTTCGCAACGGATAAATGCTACTTCGTAGCAGTTAATCGTGCTGAGAGCGCTGGTTAAAGATTAAAAGTGAATGGCGAGAGGGCCCTAATCACCAAACTCTAAACACTAAACCAAAGTTGACTTTATATATTAATTGCAAATATACGAAATGTTAGAATTAAACCTACCTCCCTTTGATAAAAAAATAACAAAGAAAGATAACAAAGCGTTCATTCTTGATATCATACGCCGCCAATATGTGGCTTTGACACCTGAAGAATGGGTACGCCAGCATTTTGTACATTTTCTCATAAAGCAAAAGGACTACCCCCAATCACTCATGGCTAATGAGGTTCAACTCAAGCTTAATGGTATGAGTCGCCGATGCGACACTGTCGTTTATGACCGCACCTTGCGCCCTCGTGTTATCATCGAGTACAAAGCCCCCACAGTCAACATCACCCAAAAGGTTTTCGACCAAATATGCAGATACAACATGATACTACAAGTAGACTACCTCATCGTGAGCAATGGAATCGCCCACTATTGCTGCAAGATAGACTACGCTACCCGCTCCTACTCTTTCATGAAGGAAATACCATCATACGCCGAAGTCATTGTAAACTAAAGGATCCTTTATACATTCTACATGTAATAATACAGTTACAAACAAGACTGATTTTCAATCCCATATAATTTAAAAAACGCGCAATCATATCGCGATTCGCACATTAAGACTGTACAAAAGTATATTGTAAAATTGTACAATTATCCATATCGCCCCCTTCTTCATAATGGATAATAAATATACAATACCAAGCCTATACTTTAGGGCAATATAGATGATTACCCAAACATCGAACTTCGTTTCTTGAACAAACCAAGGGCTTCGTTATTGCGCTTACTGAACCGCGATTGCTGGCCGTAAAGGAAAAGCAAACTTTGGTTTCACAAAAGCGTCTTGCCTACAAGCCAAATCAGCGCCCTGCACGACGGAGGAACAACCAAAAGTAAGGAGGACTTGCCATGGGCAAGTCCTCCTCTTGATTTGTCAAAATGTCCTGTTCAGATTACTCTTCCACAGCAGCCTGAGCAGCAGCGAGGCGTGCGATAGGAACGCGGAAGGGTGAACATGATACATAGTTGAGACCTACCTTGTGGCAGAACTTAACTGATGAGGGCTCACCACCGTGCTCACCGCAGATACCACACTTGAGCTCGGGACGAACTGCGCGACCACGCTCTACAGCCATCTCTACGAGCTGACCTACACCGTTCTGGTCGAGTACCTGGAAGGGGTCTACCTTCAAGATCTTCTTCTCCAAGTATACGGGGAGGAATGAAGCGATGTCGTCACGTGAGTAACCGAAGGTCATCTGTGTCAAGTCGTTGGTACCGAATGAGAAGTACTCGGCACGGCTTGCGATGCGGTTAGCTGTAAGAGCAGCACGAGGAATCTCGATCATGGTACCTACCTTGAACTCTACGCTCTCGCCTTCCTCTGCGAAGAGGGCAGCAGCAGTCTCGCGGATTACCTTCTCCTGAGCCTCGAACTCGTAAAGGATACCTGTCAGAGGAACCATGATTTCGGGATGGGGATCGTGACCCTCCTTCTTCAACTGGATAGCTGCACCGAGGATGGCGCGAGTCTGCATCTCAGTGATTTCGGGATAGGTGTTACCCAAGCGGCAACCACGGTGACCGAGCATCGGGTTAGCCTCGCAGAGGCTGTCAACACGCTGCTGGATGTACTCTACAGTTACGCCCATAGCCTTGGCCATCTCTTCCTGACCCTTGAGATCGTGGGGTACGAACTCGTGCAAAGGAGGATCGAGCAGACGTACGTTCACGGGACAACCGTCCATTGCCTTGAAGATACCGTAGAAGTCGGCCTTCTGGTAGGGCAACAGCTTGGCGAGAGCAACCTTGCGGCCTTCAGCATCCTGAGAAAGGATCATCTCACGCATAGCAACGATCTTCTCTGCCTCGAAGAACATGTGCTCGGTACGGCAAAGACCGATACCTACAGCACCGAAGTCGCGAGCAACCTGTGCATCGTGGGGAGTATCAGCGTTGGTACGAACAACGAGCTT
>JAZNKZ010000041.1:0-20806 GCA_045578815.1 Paludibacteraceae bacterium | reverse complement strand
AGATATTGATTTACTTTGACTTAGATTCTCTTTTTTTCACAAGTTACTGATAATCATAGACAACTTCTACAATTGTTCCACAAAAAATGTTCCATAAAAAAATCCCTAATACATTTGATAATCAAACGACTAGGGACTTTTTCAGTATTTATAGTAAATTAGACTCTCGTTAAATTACGGTTTCTTTGGTAATTTCTTTTTTATAAATGGACGAGACTTAATGGACATCACTACCGAATCAACATTCAACACTGCATTATCTAGATTCTTGAGTGCTGTGTTCAAATTGTCATGTAATTCTGTATCATTGAGCAACAATCCTAATGTACCATCCTCTGACTGTAGCAATTCGTTCAATGTATTGATCGTTTCATTCAAGTTATTAACTGTACCATTCACATCCACATTTTTCACATTTGCTACAACCGTCTGCAAACCTACAATTGTTGTATCTATCTTAGAAATGATACCAGGTAGTTGATCATGGGTCAAGTGACGAATATCTTTGCCACTAACCTTCAAGTCTGAAGTAATCTGCTCTATATTTTGTAACGTAGAGTGAATACTACCCTCTCCAAATTCTCCATTTAGAGCTGCAATCAGCTTGTTTGTCTCTGTTAATAAGCTATCCAAATGTGTCAACAAGCCACCTTGCAGACTTTCTACCAAACCAGGCATTACAGTTGTCACCAACGTATCTCCGCCTTGATATGAATCATTAAGATGCTCCTCTGGTAAAACCAACTCAATAGCAGCCCCACCAAGTAAACCATCTGCTATCAAAGCCATCTCTGTTCCTTTTGGTAGGATAATGTCATCATTAATATTCACGCCTATTATAAACGCTGGCGTACGCGTAAAATCATATTTAATCGATTCTACCAGTCCCACTTGATGCCCCAATATATATACAGGTGCTTGCTCTGTCAGACCATTGCTACGTTCAAAATAACCATAGTAACAATCTGTTGGTGAAAAAATATTTACACCTTTAAGAAAATTAAATCCAAAATACAATATACCAGCGCATATCAACGCCAATACACCTACTTTTACTTCTCTAGAATACTTCATTTTTTATAATATTTTTCAAATGCATTAAAAATGCTATTAACAATTCCTTTTTGACCATCTTCACTAGCCAACCATTTCTCTTCCTCTGCATTGCTGATAAAGCCCATCTCAACCAACACACTAGGACATGCAGACTTAAGTAATATCCAAAACGCAGCTTGACGTACCCCACGGTTAGCACGACGCAAAGTACCCACAAACTGTTCCTGCACCAATTCCGCAAACACTAAACTATTGTCCATATATTGGTTTTGCATCAGTTCAAAGATAATATAACTCTCTATTGAATTAGGATCAAAGCCCTGATACACCGTTTGATCTTGCTCCAATTTCATCACAGCATTCTCACGCATCGCTACATCCAAATTTTCCTCCATGCGATCAGTTCCTAAAATAAATGTCTCCGCACCACAAGCCTTGCGATTTTCAGCGGCATTGGTGTGGATGCTGATAAACAAATCTGCATGGTTACTATTGGCTATATCAGCACGCTTTTGTAAGGGTAGAAACACATCTGTTTCACGTGTAAGAACCACTTTAACATCTGGGTGAGTTGTCTCTATCTTTGTTGCTAATTGTTTAGCCACAGTTAAATTTAAATCCTTCTCCTTCAATCCTTTAACTAGTCCTATCGCGCCAAAATCATCGCCTCCGTGACCTGCATCAATAACAACAGTAAATGACATCAAACAGAGAGAAGACAAAGCTATCAGTAATGTGCGTAATGTATATTTGATTCGTTCAACTAGCATATATACTCTTCCAAATGGGCTTGCAAAGTTACTACAAAATTTGCAGATAAGCAAGAAAATAATGAATTATTTTTCCAAATTATACGTTTCTAATGCTTTTTTCAGTACCTGCATCGCATTGTTCAAGTCTTCTTTGTTTAAAATGTACGCCATACGCACTTGCTTTTTACCTTGTTCTGGATCTGTGTAAAAACCACTACCAGGAGCCATCATTATGGTTTGTCCTTCATACTGAAAATCAGTCAAGCACCATTGGCAGAACTTATCCGTATCGTCCACAGGTAACTGCACCATCACATAAAAAGCGCCCATCGGAGTAGGAGCAAATACCCCAGGAATCTGATTCAATTGATCTATCAAAAAATTTCTTCGCGCCAAATACTCATCATATACTTCTTCCATATATTCCTGAGGAGTTGATAACGAAGTTTCTGCTATTACTTGTCCTATCAGTGGAGGTGATAAACGAGCTTGACAAAACTTCATAACCGCATTATGAACATCTTTATTCTTCGTAATTAATGCTCCTATACGTATGCCACACTCGCTGTAACGTTTACTCACAGAATCTATCAACACTACATTTTGCTCTATCTCTTCCAAGTGAAAAGCCGATATGTATGGACGCTTAGTATAAATAAACTCACGATATACTTCGTCCGAGAATAAGTACAAATTATATTTTTTCACCAAATCCTGAATCTGCATCATCTCCTTTTTAGAATACAGATAACCAGTTGGGTTATTTGGATTACAAATCAATATGGCACGTGTTTTTTCCGTGATTTGTTTCTCAAACTCCTCTACAGATGGCAGGCGAAAACCGTTTTCTATATCCGTTTTTACTGATTTCACCACAGCTCCGCATGAAATTGCAAATGCCATATAGTTAGCATAACTAGGATCGGTTACAATAATCTCATCGCCGGGATTTAAGCATGCCATATATGCAAACATGATTGCCTCTGATCCTCCTGCTGTAATAATTATTTCATCTGGTGACAAATCTATTCCATATTCCGCATAATATCCGACCATCTTTGTGCGAAGGGATTTAATACCTTGAGATGGACTGTATTCGAGTACGTCTTGATTGAAATTTTGTAACGCTTCCATCGCACATGCGGGAGTTTTAATATCTGGTTGACCGATATTCAAATGATAGATATGTACGCCATTACGCTTGGCTGTATCTGCATACTTGGCTAGCTTGCGAATAGGCGATTCAGGCATATTTTGCGCACGTGTAGAAATTTTCATAAGATGGTATTTTTATTTTTGGCTACAAAGGTACTATTTTTTTCTTACACTCACAAGAAATTTGCAAAAAAACATCATTTCAAATACAAAGGGAGCGCATAAAAAAATGCGTTCCCTTTGTATTATAACTTATTAATGCCAGTTGATGCTTATCCGCCACAACGGCTGTATCCGCATTCACGACAGTGCATACAACCTTCTTCGAAAATAAGTGGATTACCACAATTCGGACACACTTGACCTTGCACTACTGTGCCGTCTTGGATATACTTCTTGAGCGCACGCTCCACACCTACTTTCCAAGAGTTGATAGACTCAGAATCCATTTGGAGTGAACTGATCATCTTGATAACTTGGTCAATAGGCATACCATAACGCAGGACGCCAGAGATGAGCTTAGCATAGTTCCAGAACTCTTTATCGAACTTGTAGCTCAAGCCCTCCATAGTAGTCTTGAAGCCACGTGAATTGACAAATTGGAAGTCATAGCGCTTGGTACCATCCTCTTGTACCACACGGATAATCTTACCTTTGGTTACTGACTTAGGCAACAAGATACCCTCCTCATCGTCTGCAAGACCAGTAAAGATTTCGTATGGCACACCATCCTTCAAACCAACAAAGGCAATCCATTTATCCTTATTATTTTGGAAGCGAACCACATCACACTCCAATTCCGCAGGACGCACGCGTACCTTATTATCGAAGCAAACGCAATTCTTCTCATCTTTCTTGTCCTCTTTCTTCTTCTCCTTGATGCCTTCCAATACACCAGTACGTGAGCCATCGCGATAAACCGTACAGCCCTTGCAGCCACAACGCCAAGCCTCTTCATAGAGTTTGCCAACCAACTCTTCGCTCACATCGTTAGGCAAGTTGATGGTTACTGAGATGGAGTGATCCACCCACTTTTGGATAGCACCTTGCATTTGCACCTTCTCCATCCAATCCACATCGTTGGCAGTAGCCTTGTAGTATGGCGATTTTTGCACCAACTCGTCGATTTCTGCAGGAGTATAGCGGTGAGCAGAATCATACTCATAGCCATTAGCTTGCATCCAAGTGATGAACTTATGGTGGAACACTACATACTCCTCGAAGCTATCACCTACCTCATCCACGAGATCCACGTGCACGTTCTTATCATTTGGATTTACCTTGCGGCGACGGCGATATACAGGTTGGAACACCGGCTCGATACCACTGGTGGTTTGAGTCATGATACTAGTAGTACCTGTAGGCGCAATAGTCAAGCAGGCGATATTGCGACGACCGTATTGAGTCATCAGTGCATATAATTCAGGATCAGCCTCTTTGATGCGTTGGATATATGGGTTATTCTCCTCGCGCTTAGCATCATATACCTTGAATGCACCACGCTCCTTAGCCATCATTACGCTACTGCGGTATGCAGCCAAAGCCAATGTCTTGTGTACCTCTACAGAGAATGCAGTAGCCTCTGGTGTACCATAACGCAAGCCCATAGCTGCCAGCATATCTCCCTCTGCGGTAGTGCCCACACCAGTACGGCGACCTTGAGTGGTCTTTGCCAGAATCTTCTCCCAGAGCTCGCGCTCGGTACGTTTGATGCTCTCTGCCTCTGGGTCAGAACCTACCTTAGCCAAAATCTTCTCAATCTTCTCCACCTCAAGATCAATGATATCATCCATCATGCGTTGAGCTACAGCCACATGCTTCTTGAAGAGGTCAAAATCGAACTCAGCTTGTGCTGTAAATGGATTCTTTACGTAACTATAGAGGTTGATAGCCAAAAGACGGCAACTATCGTATGGACACAATGGAATCTCGCCACATGGATTGGTGCTGACAGTCTTATAACCTAAATCTGCATAGCAGTCAGGTACAGACTCACGGGTAATGGTATCCCAGAACAGCACACCTGGCTCTGCAGATTTCCATGCATTGTGAATCACTTTCTTCCACAATTTGGCAGCATCTACTTCTTTGGTATATACAGGCGCATCTGAGTCAATAGGATATTGCTGGGTGTAGATCTTACCTTCAATAGCCGCTTGCATAAAGTCATCGTGCATCTTCACCGATACGTTAGCACCCGTCACCTTACCTTGCTCCATTTTCGCATCGATAAACGCCTCACTATCAGGGTGCTTCACACTCACGCTCAACATCAATGCACCACGACGACCATCTTGCGCCACCTCACGTGTAGAGTTGCTATAACGCTCCATAAATGGCACCAAACCAGTAGAGGTCAATGCCGAGTTCTTCACTGGGCTACCATGAGGACGGATATGGCTCAGGTCATGACCTACACCACCACGACGTTTCATCAGCTGCACTTGCTCCTCGTCTATCTGAATAATTGCTCCATAACTATCGGCACTACCATCCTGACCTATCACGAAGCAGTTGCTCAAACTCGCCACTTGAAAATCATTACCAATACCAGTCATAGGACTTCCCGCTGGTACGATATACTTAAAATCGCGTAATAATTCAAACAACTCTGCCTCTGACATTGGATTGGCATACTTGTTCTCTATTCGCGCAATCTCACCTGCCAAACGATGATGCATATCGTCTGGGGTCAATTCGTAGAGATTACCAAATGAATCTTTCAATGCATACTTGGTACTCCAAACGCGTGCAGCCAATTCATCTCCGCCAAAATAACCAACGGATGCTTGTTCTGCTTCTTTTTGGGTGTAAATCTTTTTCTCCATGATATTTAATGAGTTATAATTTTCTATAATAGCATTTCCATTTTATACGGCGGAAATTCGGTGCAAAGGTACTATATATTTATGAATTGTGCAAGTTTTTTGAAAGAAAAAGTTTTCAACAGGTATGCAAAGTTATCCAAAACAAAAATGCAAACTGCTCATTATAAGCAATTTGCACTTTTTATCAACACACAAAAGTTGTCCAAAAAGAAAAAGTTATCAACAACTTAGATTGTCAATTTGCATAATTCTCGCATTACAACACGATATTCCATTAGCATCTACTTGCTGGTATTGTACATAACCTTCTCTTTCCACCACCTTCGTCACCATCAAATCATTCAAATACAATTCTTTTACATAGTTGATATCCAGACGAAATGGCTTCCTATTATTCTGCATTCTTCGAGCATTCAGCATCCATTCTAAATATTTGCACGAGTTGCAATGGCAATTGTAATCCATGTCGGAATATTGTATTACATGCTCTACTTCTTCTGCCATCAGCACATCCTCTTCCTCTTTGGCCTTCTCTATATCAATAGGCATGAGGCGCTGTGCACGCGCCATCTTAAGCACCTCACCATCTACTGAATTCGCAAACATAGGATCATCAAACACATTTACAATTTCACGTTTCGTATAATCCAAGACAGCCCAAACTGTCTTAGCACAACCTATCATCCTCAACTCATTACTATCCGACACCTTTATATATATACGGAAATCACGAACAGATAACATATGTGCATTTTGCTCAATCCATGTTTCCACTACTAATTCGTCACCATGAGTGGGCAAGTACAATATCTCTAGATTTAAATGAGTGATAATCCATGTATAGTTATGTGGCAATAGTGCCTGAATACCAAATCCTAGTTCATCTGCTACCACGCCAGCCACATTCAGAAGATGATTCTCCAGCGTATACAAACGCATACAACGTGTATCATCCACATCTTGATACTGAACTATATAATTATATCTGTATTTCATCTGCTATTCTTTTATCGGGAAAACACCTGTTGGACGCAAAATCGTATATTGTGTCATTGATTGATTAGAACGGAAACCTACCCCTTTGATAATAGAGCTCTCGCGTGTAATCACTATACTTGAATCAGAATATACAGATTCTGTCTTTTGATCCCAATATAGTAAAGGAGTCTCAAACTGTTCCCCCTCTAGATTCAAGGCCTTCACATTGCCTCTTAATAGCCAACGTTGATTTGGCTCATTATAATAAGCATAATCCGCCTCTATTGTAGCGTTAGGTCTCAGTTCCTCATCAAACTTTTCCAAATAAATACCATCTGGAAACTCCCAATAGGGTGTATCGGCCTTATCATATACTTTCCACGTTTGGGCATTGATACGATAACGCACTATACCCGAGTCTGAAATCAGCGTATTCACATCCGTTGCATGCAATGCTGCCATCTGTTTTCTATCGGTTATAGCCTCTGCTCTCAACTTGACATCCCTACGCTTACAACCTACACCTAACCAACATAGCAACACCAAGAGAACCATTCCCATGATTCTCTTGATTGTATTGCTTAATGTTGTATTATATTTTACCACTAATTATTCTGGTTTTGAGCGGCAGACAGTATTTCTACCAATCCATCCACCTACACGGAATGTTGAACCCTCGTTCAAATCACGGTGGAAGAATACATCCTCTTTGCTTGGGAAGTATTGACGATAAGTAGCTATCAATTTGTTAGCATCGCTCGTACAGGAAGCATCTACTTGTTTAGCTTTTGCAAACATGTCACATGCTACCCAGAATACTGAACGAGCTAAGATAGGATCATCATATATTTTTGCACTTGCGTAGCAAATACCCATCAGCAAATAACAACGACCATCCTCTGCGTTCAACTCCAATGCTTGTTGTGCATGAGCCACACCTTGTTGGTAGTTTTTGAGAGATACATATACATTGGCCAAACGATAGAGATAATCTGCCTTATCTTCATTATCTGTAACCAACTCAAGCGCTTGTTTATAGTATTCTACAGCACCATTAAAGTCATCTTTCTTGATGCACATTTGCGCGCAACCTGCAGCTGACTCTGCTGATGGTTGCAATTTATGTGCAAACTCTGCTGCTGCAAAATATACATCACTCTCTGTACAACCTAAACGACGATAGAGCTTCATGATTGAGCCCAATTTCTCAATATTATTAGCACTTTCTGCTACTACACTCGCGTACATCTCATCCATCTGACCGCAGTCGGCAGCACCTGATGCAGCATACAGACGATCTACATATGCTTTTTGGCTAACAGCATGCTCTGCATTCTTACCACCAGCAACTGCTATTTGATCCAATGTAGCAGAAGCTAATTGGTAGTCAGCCAAAAATTGATCTCCATATTGATCTTGATTCGACTTGTATAGATTATAACTAACCTCAACAAACTTACGCAACACAGTGATTTGTGCCTTTGCGCCCAAAGTAGTTACAGATTCTTTCAACCAGCCATAAGCAGGCAGAGCTAATTCATCTTCTGGGAAATATTTCAGATAGTCCATTGCCTTCAACCCCAACACATACGCATCTGGATATTTTGCTTCGTCAAAATATTTAATACGATCATCATGCAACTGCATAATAGAATCACGCAAAGCATTGCGCACATTCTCATCAGTAGTTTGTTGATAACGATAATCCAAGATCTCTGCACCGTCGGTATAAATCGCTTTATTCATATCTGGGCGACTCTGATATACAGGCAACCAGAAACCGTATGCCTCTTCGTATTGCTTATTCTTTACTGACTCGTGGAAGAGTGATAAATTCACCATGCACTCCTCGTCGGACAATGTTTCTACTACTGGTGCAACTACCTCAGGCTCAGCACCTTTCTTTTTCTTCTTTGACTTTTGTGCAAAACCCGCCATGGGAATAGCGAAGCACAATGCAATTAATAATACCTTTTTCATTGTTTGTTTTATTTTGTTATATTTCTAGTTTTTCAGTTGGCTTAGTTTTTCTATTTAGAGTTTTCTCTTGAAGAACCAATGCTCCGATATCGATGCATTGACCACTAATCGAACATAGTTTTCACTCAGCACATTCTTATTGCCTCGCTTACCGTATTCCACGGTGGCATTGATCACTGTGCCCGCGGTGCGCAATGGAAAACCAACACCTAGTCCTACTCCAAATTCCGATTCATCATATCGGTTCGTATATGCTGTTGTGTAATTCACACCTAATCGCCAATATAATTGATCCACCAATTTTCGGCTCATTGGATCATGTCGATATTCTGCGCCCAATGCCCAGCGATGACGTTTCTTCAACGTATTTGTTTCGCCAAAGTATAGCGCACTTGCCCAATCATGACACATATAATCCGCACCCACTATAATACGATTATCGTATGCATAACTCAATCCCACTCCATACATCATTGGCATCTCAAAACCCATACCAATCATGCTTACCGTATCTGCCGTAGTCGTTTCTATCTGCTCATACCTTATGCGAGAGAATGCTTGCTGGTTCTCAAACACACCGCCCAGATTCACCGTATGTTTGCCAAAAGTATGAAACAACTGCACGCCATAACGCAATCGCAGACTATTAGTTGTCATTGTTTCTACCATCCGCACAGAGTCCATTGATATATCTGTAAAGGTTACCCCCCTGGTTTGTTCGATATTACCAAACATATAGTACGCATTTACACCCAAGGCTACCCAATCACACACATTCACGCTCAGTCCACCATACACTTGTGTAAACCCACCTATTCCACGATAGGATTTGGTGTAATAATAATCTGTATTAATCGAATCACTCAATGCAAAATTATATCCCACTGCTGAATATGGATTTACACCCAGCGACATCGCTATATGCTGACGCCATATTGGAAACTGCATCGTTATGTATTCTAAGTTGCCATTCACCTTATTGCGTTGCCCCTCCGAATCACTATAGTTAGTGTATAAGAATGACCCTGCTACATCAAACATAAATGTCATCGAGTCACATGCCGTGTACGAAGCAGGTTGCGATGGATTGATTACCTTATTCGATCGCATTCCTACACCTACTCCACCCATCGCACGGTATGAACCAGGCATATTCATATTCAATTCGCCATAACCATAGCGTGAGGAGGGCGACGAAGTAGCATTCTGCGCGCTTACTCCAACAAACATTAACATGCAAATCAGTAGCAATATATATATTCTTATTTTCATACCTCTATGTTAACTCTCTCATTGTGTTATATTGTATTCCAAAATTCTATTCAACCCTATCAGTACTAGGTGCGGCTCGTGGCGCATACCTTCCTTCACGCCATTTAGTATATAGGGGGCATGACCACCAGTAACAAATGCCTCAAATTGAGTTTCTTGTTCGCTCAAGGCACGCATATATCCCTTCACCTCAAACACCACACCTCTTACCACCCCCGTAGCGATAGCTTCTCTCGTATTCTTGCCAAATAGCGGAGTCAAGGCATTCTGCTCCACCTCAACCAGTGGCAGTTTCTTTGTCATTTGATTCAGCGCTGTTAGACGCATCTTTATACCGGGCGCTATATTACCACCAAAAAAAAACTGCTCTGCCGATACAAAATCATATGTTATTGCAGAACCAGCATCCACTATTAATAAGTTCTTATCTGGACACAAGTAGGCTGCTCCTACGGCGGATGCTATTCGATCTTGTCCCAAGGTCTCTGGGGTTTCATAGCAATTAGCTATTGGAAGAGGAGTTTTGTAATCAAACAAAACAAAGTGCTCCGACAAACGATTTAACGTGTTCACTACAGCCGCATCCATGTTCGCAACCGACGACACTATGCTATTCCTGATTGGATACAAGGAAAACAAGCGTTCTACATCCACACTCGTAAACGACTTGTATAGCAAGTTCTTCACGATACACCCGTCTTGCTTAAACAGCGCCACTTTCGTCCTCGAATTGCCTTGATCAATACACAAGTTCATACCTACATCCTTTACCTTCTAAACTGTAGCGATGCGTTCTCTAAGCACTATGCTTCATAAAGAAAGCGCTTAATACTCTTCTTAGGCGTCTTCTCAAATTCGTGCGTATATAATTTCACCTTATTAATCTGCTCATATGCAGCCAATTGCTGATTCACCAGTTTACGGTTATCGTCCATAATTGCTTCCAACTGCTCTTGTGTCAACTTATCTGCATCTACAGCCTCAAAATCTGGACAAACCAATGCCACTAAGCGTGTATCTTCTTTTTGCAATACCAACGACTCCAATACATATGGCATATTATTAATCTTGGCTTCAATCTCTTCTGGATAGATATTCTGACCACTTGGTCCCAGCAACATAGTCTTGCAACGACCTTTGATATAAATAAAACCATCTTTGTCTATAGTACCCAAATCGCCTGTACGCAACCATCCATCTTCCGTAAACGACTCTTTAGTGGCTTGCTCATTCTTGTAATAACCCAGCATCACATTCTCTCCACGAACCTGGATCTCGCCTACACCATCAGCATCAGCATTAGCTATACGTGCCTCCATTAGACCTTTCAACACTTGACCACAAGATTGACTCCTAAAGTCTTTCCAGTAGGTATAACTGATCAACGGAGCAGTCTCTGTCATTCCATAACCTATCGTAATAGGGAACTTGATTCGTCGCAAAAACGCCTCAACTTCTGCGTTCAACGGTGCACCACCAATAATAATCTGCGAGAATTCACCACCGAAAGCTTCAATCAGTTTCTCACGAATCTTATTCAGCACCACTTGATCCAGCAATGGCACTTTCAGCACCCAACTTACAGGAGTCTTCGAAATCTGTGGCTGAATCATCTTTTTATAAATCTTCTCCAAGATCAGCGGAACCGACAAAATAACTGTAGGCTTCACCTCTGAGAACGCCTTCAGCAGTATTTTTGCAGATGGAGTACGACCAATCAAATATGTATGTCCACCTGCTGCCAAACATGCCAAGAAATCAAATGCACATCCATATGCGTGTGCTAATGGCAAGAACGCCACATGGCGGCAACCAGGATACACCAATCGTGTATTCAAACCGAATACTATATTTCCAGCCAACGCGTTAGCTGGGGTCATCACGCCCTTACTAAAACCTGTTGTGCCCGATGTATAATTGATGGATGCCAACTCTGCATTGCTACGATCTATATATGCCACATCCTCCTTGTTAAAACCATTAGGATATGCCTCCGCAAATAGTTCCTCTATCGTCATCTTATCCACCGATTGTTCCATTGGCAAACGACTGACAATCATATCCATACTATTCAGCGATAGTACTGCTTTCAATTCAGAGACTTGCTCAGCATCAATATTCTCCCAAATCAAATCAGTAATAAATAGCAGCTTACTCTCTGAATGATTTATAATGTGGATCGCATCATTCGCCTTGAAGTCTTGCAAGATAGGCACTATCACTGCACCGTAAGTCACTGTAGCCAAGAAGGTGGTCACCCAATTCGCATTATTCTTACCCATCACAGCCACTTTATCGCCTACTTCCAAACCTGCCTGACGGAATAATAAGTGTAGTTTCGCAATATTCTCTGCCAATTTTGCATATGTAAGCGTATTGTTTGTTCCATAATCAGTCACTGCTTCCAATGCCCAATTCTCACGCAATGTACGCTCATAAATCTTTATCAGATTCTCTTCTGGTTTGCTCAACATATAATCAGAATTATGATTTTCTATTCTACTTGCACTTTCTTAAAAGTGCCATAATCGCTGCAAAGGTAGTAAAAATAATTGAACTATGCAAATTATTTACGAATAATGTATTATTTTTAATAATAATTTAACTTTCCCTCGCCTTACACCTTAAATCTCTCACCTCACAGTTTTCCTCCCCACTAACCGATCATATCTACCTCCAAATGATCTGTAATACACTTCCACCACATACTCATTCTGCGTCTGCCAATGCGACCCCTCCAGCTCCAGCAAAGATGCTTTCACCTGACTATCACGCGTTTGTAGCACTCCATGATTCTTCACTACATAATACATATAGTTGTAACCACCCTGTTTTAGGTATATCATTCCTCGATAACACTTATGTTCTGCATCATACATCATCATATTCTCCGCTCCAAAGCGATTATAGCACATATCGCCGCCTATAAACACCATTCCATCCATCACAGGTTGACTTACGGGTAGCATAAAATGCACCCACATATATTCCGCTTCTACATCCACATAATCTGTCTTTTCGCAATTCACTATCCATTGACCATCCGCATCCTCTTCCGTCAGATATGGCATCCCCTCTTTACCTGCTCCTTTATCCATTGTTCCGCGAACATCATCTTCCAACAATATTGCATGATATTCGCCCGACACATAGTCCACCATATCTACATGATATCCAGCATAATAAGATGAATATATATCAAAATGTCTAAACTCATTTCCAGCTTCAAAGATTAGTGCTTTTTGGTTCATATATCGCAGTCGATTGGGTTCGATGTATGTAGCTTGATTCACCACAACTTGATTATCCAATCTGCCATTCTGACTCACAACTAATCGCACCTCACTAGCATCTCTTACATGGAGTGCCGTCGTGTTCAGATCTATATCAAGTTGTTGATACCTACCATTCAGTTCTATATCGGTATTTGCTCTCATTTTTATGTTGATGCCAACTAGCGGCTCTATCACTTGAAAACATACCTCTGCTACCACACTCTCTTGATCGCCATCCTCATACACTTGTAGCACATAGTTTCCGCTTTTGGTTAGCTGCATATCTTCGTTGGGAAAAGTAAACCAGTAATGAGTATAAATCTGCTGTGTATTGAGTGATAATTCATAGTCCACCACATCCATAGTCGTAAATCCTTCTACATACTCATAGCTACTGATATCGCTTTCTGTCCAATCCATATTGCAATGCAGCACTCTGTATGTGTACTGATGCACATCATGACTCAACTCATCAAAAGATATTTCCAGCGAGTTGCTCTCGTCCGAACCATCTACTACTCCATTGTCCAAGTGCAAATAAGGCCGTTGTAGTGGTAATGTCGTATCGGCGTATCGCATGCGTAGTGTACGAATATTTTTATTCAGCACCTGTGTCCTATGCTGCGCCATCACTGCTGTTGCTATGGCTAGCGATATGATTATCCATATTTTCCTCATAAACATGTAAAAAAAATCCTTTTCGCCGACAAAATTACAAAATTTTACTCAATTCTCCAAAATTATTTGCATATTTCCAAAAAAAGCAGTACTTTTGCACCCGCGTTCGGTAATTCTGGTGTGCACAACGCTACACAAAACTACAACACCCTACACAACGCTTCTGCCATTGTGGCTCAGTTGGTAGAGCAACGCATTCGTAATGCGTGGGTCGGGGGTTCGAGTCCCCCCAGTGGCTCAAAAAGAAGGAAGAGTTTTCACTCTCTTCTTCTTTTTTTTGTGCTCACTATCACGGACGAGAAGTTTTATAGGTTCTCCATAATCTTGCGCAAGGGTAGCGCAAAGGTAGCGGAAAAGTGTAAATGATGAGTGATGAGTATATGACGGAACACTGGAACAGCGGAACAGCTATTTTTATAACTTTACTCGTGCGCGGGTGTACATATTAAGAATGTGCTGTTCCGCTGTGCCCATTTTAGTCTCGTAGGAGTTTTTTCAGAATGTTTATTTCTTCTGTATCTCGTTGATAAACAATCCATCCACGTGCTTTAGTTCCGCCTACTCTTCTGGATACAGTTCTATATCCTACTGTGCCCAGCAGCATACCGAGGTGATTTGCCCCATCACATTATACTCCTTGCCATCGCGGGGCTCTATGAAGGACACGAATTGTGTGGTTATTGCATAGTTATTGTGTGGCGCAAGCGGGGAGATATAAGTAATATATATATAAGGTGTTTTCAACAATAACAGGAGTCACACACAAAGAAAAATATGTAAAATTATCAAAATAACTTGTCTAATTCAAAAAAAAGTAGTAATTTTGCGGTTGATTTTGAATTTTAATCCGATTATTTTATAAAATCAAAGGAAAATGACAAGCAATATCAGATTTGAAGCACTCAAGTTGGCATGGGGGCATGAACCCGTAAAAGTGGACAAAAGCAATGCGAAGGCCAAAGTAATTTTTGCGCAAAACGTATTCACGCGTGAAAAGATGAAGGAGTATATCGCTAGCAATATATTAGATCAGCTATTTGACTTGATTGATAGCGAGAAGCCACTGAGTCGTGATATAGCTAATAGTGTGGCGATAGGCATGAAGAAATGGGCTACCGAACTGGGTGCAACACACTATACCCATTGGTTTCAGCCATTGACCGGCGGAACGGCTGAGAAGCATGACGCGTTCTTTGATTTTGACAACGACGGCAAGCCCATAGAGAAATTCTCGGGTTCGGTATTGTATCAGCAGGAGCCAGATGCTTCGTCGTTTCCATCTGGCGGTATCCGCAATACCTTTGAAGCGCGTGGTTACTCAGCATGGGACCCTACTTCGCCCGCTTTTGTGATTGGAGATAGATTGTGTATACCTACTATATTTGTCGCGTACACGGGCGAGGCATTGGACTATAAGACTCCCCTACTCCGCTCAATATCGGCAGTAAACAAAGCCGCGGTGGCTGTAGCAAATTACTTTGATAGGAATGTGAAGAGCGTGACAACCTATCTTGGTTGGGAGCAAGAATACTTCCTGGTGGATGAGAGTCTGTTTGCTGCTCGTCCGGACCTGCTGATGACAGGTCGCACACTGATGGGACATTATTCAAGCAAGAACCAACAGCTGGATGATCACTATTTTGGTATTATCCCTGAGCGTGTGCTGGGATTTATGACCGAACTGGAGATTGAGGCGCAGAAGTTGGGTATTCCGCTGAAGACTCGTCACAACGAGGTAGCACCTAATCAGTTTGAGATAGCCCCTATATTCGAAGAAGCCAACCTAAGCAGCGACCACAACCAACTACTGATGTCGCTGATGGAACAAGTGGCTCGCCATCATCACTTCCGTGTGCTGCTACATGAGAAACCTTATGGTGGCGTGAACGGTAGCGGTAAGCACTGCAACTGGTCGCTGGGCACAAACACAGGCATTAACCTAGTTGCACCAGGTAAGAACCCCTATCAGAACTTGCAATTTGTGACTTTCCTAGTGAATGTGCTGAAGGCAGTTCATCGTCATAATAGTCTACTGAAGGCCTCTATCGTGTCCGCCACCAACGCCCATCGCTTGGGCGGGCATGAAGCACCACCTGCTATCATATCCGTATTTTTGGGCTCACAACTGACTGAGGCGCTTAACCAGATAGAGAACGCAGATGTGGACAAGGGTATCATTATCAATGCAAAGAAAGAGATGAAGTTGGGTGTGGGTACGATTCCCGAGATTCTGCTAGATAATACCGACCGTAATCGTACTTCGCCATTTGCGTTTACGGGTAATAGGTTTGAGTTTCGTGCTGTGGGTTCGAGCGCAAACTGCGCAGGTGCAGTATTGGCACTAAATGCTGCCGTAGCGGAGCAATTAACGATGTTTAAGCAAGAGGTAGATGAACTGATTGAGCAAGGTGAGGCCAAAGAGAGAGCACTGTTTGCTGTTATCAAAAGGTATATTGGCGAATGTCGCGACATCCGCTTTGACGGCAATGGATATAGTGATGAATGGAAAACCGAAGCGAAAGCACGCGGACTGGATTGCGAGATCAGTGTACCACAGATAATAGAGAACTACCTGAGCGAGAAGACCGTGAAGATGTTTAGCTGCACAGGAGTGCTATCGCCAGCCGAATTGGAATCGCGTTGCGAAGTAAAGTGGGAAAATTACTCGCTGAAACTACAAATAGAAAGCCGTGTGCTAGGTGATTTGGTAATCAACCATGTTTTGCCAGCCGCTAAACGCTATCAGAAGACGCTTCTGGAGAAAGTGGCACATGTGAAGCAAGTGTTTGATAATGAAGAAGCGAAGATGCTGAATGAGCAGGATTGCTTACTCATTCGCCGCATCGAAGGACATGCCAGCGCAATCATTGCAGGAGTGGACAAGATGACCGAACTGCGCGTAATAGCCAATCATATCACCGACCAACGTGAGCGCGCGAATGCGTTTCATGACACAGTGGTGCCAATCATGGAGGAGATCAGGAAGCATGTGGATGAACTAGAGATGTGGATTGATGACCAACTATGGACACTGCCCAAGTATCGCGAACTATTGTTCATTCGATAATAAAAAGGCCTTCTATGATAGGAGGCTTTTTTGTATTTACTCTGCCCTTTGACACACAAATGACATAAATAAAAAAAAGTGACATTTATTAAAAAAAAGTTTGTGTATTTCAAAAAAAAGTAGTACCTTTGCAACCCGAAATAAAGACAACAATATAACATTATATTTTCATGAATTTCGGAACTCCCCTTACCTCTGTAGCCACAAAGGCACTCTTGCTGGGCAGTGGCGAATTGGGCAAAGAAGTTGCCTTAGAGCTCCAGCGCTATGGCGTGGAAGTGATTGCGTGCGACAAGTACGAAAATGCTCCGGCTATGCAAGTGGCGCATCGCTGTCATGTGTTCAATATGTTGGACGGCATAAAACTCCGCCAAGTGATTGAGCAAGAGCAACCAACTATGATTATCCCTGAAGTAGAAGCTATTGCTACCCCTACTCTCGTCGAATTAGAAAAAGAAGGTTACCGCGTTATCCCTACGGCTAACGCGGCTTTTTTAACTATGAACCGTGAGGCAATACGTCGTATGGCGGCTGAGGAGCTGGGCTTACCTACTGCTAGATACAAGTTTGCAGACACCCACGAGGAGTACCTGCAAGCCATTGAGGAGATTGGAATTCCATGCGTAGTGAAGCCAATCATGTCGTCCTCTGGTCATGGTCAATCCACCGTGAAGAGCGAGGCAGATGTTGAGCCTGCATGGACCGAATCACAGATGGGCGGTCGTGCAGGTGCGGGCCGTGTGATCGTAGAGGGCTTTGTACATTTTGATTATGAGATCACCTTGCTGACCGTGCGCCATGCAGGTGGAACGACCTTCCTCAAACCAATTGGTCACCACCAAGTGGATGGCGATTATCGCGAGTCATGGCAACCACAAGCCATGAGCGAGACGGCGATTGCGCAAGCAGAAGACATCGCCAAGAAAGTGACCGACGCATTGGGCGGCTATGGTATCTTTGGCGTGGAGATGTTCGTAGAGGGCGACCATGTAATCTTCTCAGAGGTGAGTCCTCGTCCACACGATACAGGTATGGTGACTATGATCTCGCAAGACTTGTCGGAGTTTGCGTTGCATGCGCGTGCGGTGCTCGGATTACCTATTCCAGAGGTACGCTTCTTCGGCGCTAGTGCATCGAAAGCCATTGTGGTAGAAGGTGATGCAACAGAAGTAGTATTCAGCGGCGTGGAGGAAGCATTGGCAATGCTAGGCGTACAGGTGCGTTTCTTTGGCAAGCCCGAAGTACACGGACACCGCCGCTATGGCGTAGTGTTGGCTACCGATGAAAACACGGAGAAAGCCGTAGCGAAAGCCATCAAAGCTTTTGACCAACTTAAAGTCGCAGGCGACTTGAAGTTGGTGTAGATGGCAGCGAAGCTGCGAAAATGGCACCTGTGGTGCGAAAGTGGTCTTCGACGAAAGTGGCTCGCCTACGGCTCGCGTGAAGCGCAGCGAAACCAATTTCGTAAACGAAGTGAACCACTTTCATAAGCGAAGCGAATCATTTTCGTGAAGCGAAGCGAACCCAAAACATGAACAAAGTGAATTTATAAATATATGATTGAACGTTACAGCCGCGCAGTCATGCGCAACATTTGGACAGAAGAGAATAAGTTCAACGCTTATCTCGAAGTAGAGATTTTGGCTGCAGAAGCATGGAGCACCTTGGGCGTAGTGCCCGCAGAGGATGTGAAGTTGCTTCGCGAAAAAGCCACATTTGATGTCAACCGCATCCACGAGATTGAAGAGATCACCCGTCACGACGTGGTGGCTTTCACCCGCGCCGTGAGCGAGAGTTTGGGTGAGGAGCGCAAGTGGGTACACTATGGATTGACCTCTACCGACGTGGTAGATACTGCTAATGGTTATCTCTTGAAACAAGCCAACGAGATCCTTCGCAAGGACCTCAACTCCTTCCTTGAGGTATTAAAGCGCCGTGCAAATGAGTTTAAGTACACCCCAGTGATTGGTCGTACCCACGGTATGCACGCCGATGTGAGCAGTTTTGGATTGAAATGGGCACTCTGGTACGAGGAGATGCGCCGCAATATCGAGCGCTTTGAGATGGCAGCTAAGGGCGTAGAGGCAGGTAAATTGTCAGGCGCGGTAGGTAACTACGCAAACATTCCACCAGCTATCCAAACATACGTTTGTGAACACCTCGGCATCGGGGCTGCGGCTATCGCTACACAAGTGTTGGGTCGCGACCGCCATGCGTTCTACTTGGCTACTTTGGCTGTCATCGCTGGTACCTTGGAGCAAATGGCATTGGAGGTACGTAACATGCAACGCCAAGAGGTTCGCGAGGTGGAAGAGGCATTCAAGAAAGGACAAAAAGGTTCGTCTGCGATGCCACACAAACGCAATCCTATCTCCTCTGAAAATATATGCGGATGCGCGCGCGTGATGCGTGGATATATGTGCACCGCGAGTGAGAACATCGCATTATGGCACGAGCGTGATATCAGCCACTCATCTACCGAGCGTATCGTATTGCCAGATGCAACCATGCTACTCGACTATATGTTGGCACGCTTTGAGGGTATCCTTGACAACCTCGTAGTGTATCCAGAGAACATGCTCCACAATATTGGACTGACCCACGGCGCAATCTTTGCGCAACGCGTGATGAACGCGCTCATCGAGAAGGGCTTTGTACGCGAACAAGCATACGACCTCGTGCAACCTGTAGCAATGAAGACACTGATGGAAGGCGGCGAGATGCAAGAGAACCTCAAACTGACCGAAGGCGTAACCGCACACCTGAGCAACGAGGAGATTGACGCTTGCTTCAGTTTGGATTACTACATGAAGAATGTGGATTATATATTCCAACGAGTTGGAATCTAGTTTAGAGTTTAAAGTTTAGAGTTTAAAGGCAAGAGTATATGAAAAAAGTAGATGTCGTATTAGGCATGCAATGGGGCGATGAAGGCAAAGGTAAAATCGTTGATGTATTGACCCCTCGTTATGAAGCAGTAGCACGCTTCCAAGGTGGACCAAACGCTGGTCATAGTTTGTATTTCGGTGATAAGAGTTTTGTGCTCCACACCGTACCATCAGGAATCTTCCGCGATGGCACCACCAATATTATTGGTAATGGCGTGGTGATTGACCCAATCATCCTCATGGAGGAGATTCACGCTATCGAGGCAATGGGTGTGGATGTTAAGAGCCGTTTGCAAATCGCTAAACGCGCGAACTTGATTCTCCCTACCCACCGTATGTTGGATGCCGCTTCGGAGAAGAAGAAAGGCGATAAGAAAGTAGGCACCACTGGCAAAGGTATTGGTCCTACCTACACCGATAAGATTGCGCGCAACGGTCTTCGCGTAGGCGATATCCTGCGTCATGACTTCTTGGAGCGCTACAATGCCCTTCGTGCTGCTCACCAAGAGCAATTGGGCGGTATTGAACTGCCAGACGATAGCGCATGGCTCAATGCCATTGAGGAGATGAAGCAGTTCCCAATCATGGATAACGAAATCGTTGTAAACCACATGCTCCGCGAGGACAAAGGTATCTTGGCAGAAGGTGCACAAGGTTCATTACTTGACATTGACTTCGGTACCTATCCTTTCGTGACCTCCAGCAACACCCTCTGCGCAGGGGCATGCACGGGTCTGGGAGTAGCTCCACAACATATTGGCGAGGTATATGGTATCTTCAAAGCATACTGCACACGCGTAGGCGAAGGTCCATTCCCAACCGAGTTGTTTGATGAGACAGGCGAGATGCTTCGTAAGATAGGACATGAGTTTGGCGC
>JAZNKZ010000040.1:0-14024 GCA_045578815.1 Paludibacteraceae bacterium | reverse complement strand
ACTCCTTGGCTCACAGAACGACATGGCTACGATCCGACTTCTGACAGTTATACTCATTATTGTACTGATAGGCACTCTCGGATTAGACACCACCTCTTTCGCCGCACTGCTCACCGCAGGCGGTATGGCTATTGGTATGGCATTGTCTGGTACGGTACAGAACTTCGCAGGAGGTATTATGTTGTTGGTTTTCCGTCCGTTCAAGGCAGGCGACTTTATCAATGCGCAAGGCGTGAGCGGTACGGTGATGGAAGTAACCATAGTCACCACACGGATTCTCACCGTGGACAACCGAGTAATTATATTACCTAACGGAGCACTATTCAATGGCACGATTGAGAATGTATCGGCACAAGTATTGCGCCGCGTAGATTGGACTGTGAGTGTGGACTATGGCGTGGATGCGGATGGTTGTATTGCACTGCTGAAAGAACTGATTCTATCCGATGAACGTATCCTAACCTCTCAACATGAGCGTCCAAAAAATGCTTCGCCTGTAGCAATTGATACCACCAAAATAACTATTCCAGACCCCTTTGTTGCGCTTTCTTCCTTGAACGATAATAACATCTCGTTCGTTGTGCGCGCATGGGTGAAGTCTGCCGATTATTGGGATGTGTACTTCCATTTCAACAAACTCTTCTACACTGAACTGCCCAAACATGGCTATACCTTTGCCTACCCACATATGGATGTAACCCTAACCACTAACAACGAAGCGATCTAAATATATGCTACTAATTTTCGACTTAGACGGAACACTAATCAATACGATTGATGACTTAGGGCAGGCATGCAACCATGCTTTGTCGGCTTGTGGTTTTCCCACGCATAAGATTGAGGACTATCCCCGCCTTGTGGGCAATGGAATCAACAAACTCGTCGAGCGTGCATTGCCCGAAGAGCATCGCAATGAAGCCACGGTGCTTCGCCTACGCGAATACTTTGTGCCCTTCTACGACCAACATAACTGCGACCTCACCCGTCCATATGATGGCATTCCAGAACTGCTGCAAACCTTGAAAGCAGCAGGACATACCTTGGCGGTAGCCAGCAATAAGTATCAAACTGCCACGGAGAAGATTGTCGCTCACTACTTTCCAAACACATTTGATGTGGTATTGGGCGAACGCGAGGGCGTCCCTCGCAAACCCGACCCACAAATCGTATGGGATATTATCCATCGCCTTTCGCCTCTAACCTATAACCTTTCGCCTATTTACTACATCGGCGACTCCCTCGTGGATGCCGCCACCGCGAAGGCAGCCAACTTACCTTTCGTGGCTTGCACATGGGGCTTCTGCACGAAAGAGCAATTGCTCACCGTAACACCCGACCACATGGTCAATCATCCGAGTGAAATCATTGATAAAATCATATAAATTTGCATATTCGCAAAAAAAGCAGTACCTTTGCATGATTTTTAAAATAACTGTTTATGAAACGACCTACAATCATCGACTTCGTTGAGAAGTACACCCATAAATATAGTGAACTCACATTCCTTCGCGAGAAGGTAAATGGCGTATGGACAGAAACCAGTTTTCGTGAAACACGCGAAGAAGCCCATAAAATTGGTGCGGGTCTCTATCAACTCGGACTCAAAAAAGGAGACAAAGTATCCCTACTCTCTCAAGGTCGCAACCTATGGATTACCAGCGAGTTGGGTATTCTATATGCTGGTGGTATAAATGTACCACTAAGTATCAAACTCACCGAATCAACCGATCTACTCTTCCGTATACAGCACTCCGATTCACGCTACGTGATTGTGAGCGAACAACAGTTGCCTAAGATTCGAAAAATCATTGCAGATTGCCCCAAAGTTGAGAAAATCATTGTGCTTGACCCATTAGAGACATACGAGGAAAACGAGATGCCTATCAGCGAAATTATTGCTATGGGCGAAGCATACCTCAAAGACCATGCGGACGAGTTTCGTGCTCTATATGAGTCGGTAGGACCAGACGACTATGCGAACATCAGTTACACTTCAGGTACAACAGCAGACCCAAAAGGTATCCTTCTCACACACCGCAACTACACCGCTAATGTGGAACAAGGCGCAAGTGTAATCTCCTGCAACAAAGGCGATGTGATGCTAATCATTCTGCCTCTTGACCACTGCTTTGCGCACGTGGCAGGATTCTACACCATGATGTCCTATGGAGGTAGCATAGCCACTGTGCCAGTAGGCAAAACGGCCATCGCTACGCTAAAAAATATCCCTATCGCTATCAAAGAAGTTCGCCCAATGATTATGTTGTCGGTGCCAGCGCTAGCACGCAACTTCCGCAAGAATATAGAAACAAGTATCAAAGCCAAAGGTAAAACCGTAGAACGCCTCTACGAATTCGCCCTCAACAATGCTATCAAATACAATAAGGAGTACTGGAATCGTGGTGGATGGCAAGCGTGGCGTTGGCCATTGGTAAAGTTATTTGACAAAATCATCTTCAAGGCAGTACGCGAGGGATTTGGTGGACGTATGAAGTTCTTTGTAGGTGGTGGTGCATTGCTCGACATTGAGTTGCAACGCTATTTCTGCGCGGTGGGTATGCCTATGTTCCAAGGATATGGACTGAGCGAAGCTACACCTATCATCTGCGCCAACTCTATGAGCCATGCTATTTTTGGTTCCAGCGGCCGTATTGTGACTCCACTTGACCTCAAGATTTGCGATGAGGATGGCAACGAGGTGCCACATGGTCAAAAAGGCGAGATTGTCATCAAGGGCGAGAATGTGATGGCGGGTTATTGGAAGAACCCTGATTCCACCGCGAAGACCATCATCGATGGCTGGTTGCATACAGGCGACATGGGTTATGTGACCGACAAACACCCTGGATTCTTGTGGGTGGTAGGACGCTTCAAGTCGCTGCTTATTAGTGCCGATGGCGAGAAATATAGTCCAGAGGGTTTTGAGGATAGTCTGACTGATGGCAGTAAGTATATCGAACAAGTAATCTTGCACAACAACCAAGACCCATACACGATGGTGCTCATCGTACCTAACAAAGATGCGCTCAAAGAGTTTGTCAAAGGCAAGGGATTGAATCCTGCTACAGAAGAGGGCAAGAAAGCCATGTTGCAGAAGATTCAGGACGAGGTAAACGAATACCGCAATGGTAAGTTTGCAGGTATGTTCCCAGAGCAATGGTTGCCCAAAGCGATTGCCATATTGCCAGAGCCATTCACAGAGCAAAATCATATGGTAAACTCCACAATGAAGATTGTACGAGCCAAAGTAGAGGAGTTTTACGCCGACCGAATTGAGTATGCCTATACTACTGAAGGAAAAGAGTTGATGAACGAGAAGAATATCGCTTCGTTATAGTTTAGTGGACATTGCGACACTATTTAGGGTTTAGAAGTGTTACTCATTTTTATCACCATATCCATCATCGCCATCCTACTGTCACGTGGGATGTCGTTGCGCGAACGCATAACCGAATTCAGCAAAGGTGCGGGGCAAAAAGACCTCCTGCTAATGGTATGGATATTTGTATTGGCAGGTGCTTTCGCCTCCTCCGCGAAGGGAATGGGCGCTGTGGATGCGACAGTGAACTTAGCATTGGAGTTATTGCCCGCTAGTTTCCTTTTACCAGGATTATTCATAGCAGCATGCGTAGTGTCACTATGTATGGGCACTAGTGTCGGCACAATAGTGGCCTTGATGCCAATTGCCGCATCACTCGCCGATAAAGCAGGCATATCCTTGCCGTTGATGGCAGCAGCGATTGTAGGTGGTGCGTTCTTTGGCGACAACCTGAGTTTTATCTCTGACACCACCATCGTTGCCACCCAATCGCAAGGGTGCAAACAAAGCGATAAGTTCAAGTATAACTTCATGCTAGTGTTACCTATTGCGGTGATCGTCTGCATTATTTATGCACTACTAGGAGCGAGTGGTAACGGAATGGTAACGGGCGAGTCCGTGCTGTGGTGGAAAATTATTCCATACGCAGCCGTACTGATTACTGCCGCGCTGGGAGTGAATGTGATGCTCGTTTTGCTGATGGGCAATGTGCTGACAGGCATCGTGGGATTGGCTGATGGTAGTTGCACTTTTACAGGTTGGATAGATAGCATGACCACGGGCATCATGGGCATGAGCGAACTGATATTGATTAGCATGATGGCGAGTGGTATCTTTGGGCTCATCAAGTATCACGGACTGATGGATCGCATCGTAGAAGCGATAGCCAAGAAAGTGCATACAAGCAAAGGGGCTGAACTGAGCATCTGCCTGCTGGTGGGTCTAGTGAATGTGCTGACCGCCAACAACACCGTTGCTATATTAAGTGTAGGAGATATATCCAAACGCATCGCTAAGCGTTATAACATAGACCCTCGCCGCAGCGCTTCGTTGCTAGACACCACTTCATGTGCAGTACAAGGCTTGCTACCTTATGGTGCGCAACTGCTGATGGCTAGTTCGCTAGCAGGTATCGGTGCACTAAGCATCATACCATATCTATACTACCCCATGCTGATAGGGGTGATTGTTTTGCTGACGATTGTGTTTAGGGGACGCGCCAAGGGCGCTACTGTTTAGGTTTTACTCCATTTCCAACGATTGTGCGACCATAGCCAGCGTTCGGGCTGCCGGCGGATATTGTCCTCAATGAGGCGAGCATATGAAAGGGTAATTTCATCATCGGGCATTGATTGCGGATTATCGGTGATTACTTTAAAATGAATATGATAGTAGCCACGTTGAGGCGCCAAAATAGTAGCATATACCACTCCCAAATCAAACTTACGTGAGAGAACCTCACCACCATCTAAGAAAGCGGTGTCTTGGTTGAGGAAAGTAGTCCAAGTATGTGCATTGCGTGGCGAAGGTTTTTGGTCGGCAATCAGTCCGATAACAAACGGATGGTCAGCATGACGCAATTGAACGAGTTTGCGCAACAACTGATTCTTCTCTACACATTCTCCACCCCGCTTACTACGCAAAAGTAACATCGCCTTATCTGCATTGGCATTCTTTTGTTTGCGATAGACATTGTATTCCACAATAGATTTATCTGCAAACTGCTTGCCTACATCAGCAATCCATTCCCAGTTACCCACATGCCCAAGATAAGCTATCACTCCATGTTTCTTGCGCGCTAAATCCTCAAGCACATCCATGTTCTCAAACACCACACGCTGGCGCATCTCTTCATCGCTAACACGATAGCCGTAAATAATTTCGACTAAAATATCTGCGAAATGGTGATAAAAAGCATCAACAATAGCATTTCGTTCGTCTTCCGACTTCTCAGGAAAAGACAATCGGATATTTTTACGTACCAATTTCAGCCGGTAGCGCACCACATAACGAACCAGCGGATAGATGATACAGTCTGCTATGCTATATAGCCAAGAGAGAGGTAGAAGACTGAATATGCGGATGATGAGTAACATTGTTCGGTGGACGCTAGGCTACTGCTTATAGGTTAAAAGATGGAGGGTAGATAAACAAATAGGAAATACACCGCTGGTACAGCGAGTAGAAGACTATCGAAGCGATCGAGTACTCCACCATGACCAGGCATAAACTTACCAGAATCTTTAACACCAATCGTGCGTTTCATCAGACTCTCCATTAGGTCGCCAATCGTGCCAAAAATGCCGATAACAAGAGCAAACAACAAACTATCAAGCAATGGGTAAGCAGTAAGTCCAATCGTAGATGTCCACCCCACTAGATAGAATATATATCCAGCTATCAAGTCAAAAACGAAACCGCCTATTAATCCTTCCCATGACTTAGCGGGACTCACGCGTAGGAACATCTTATGATTACCACCTTTGCGCTTGGCCATCAAACTACCCACGATATATGCGCCACAATCGTTCACCCAAATCAATATAAAAAGGGCGAAGATAAGCCACTTGTCATAGAGTGCGATACCACTCATAAGTGCAAATGGCAATGCAATCATCAGTTGCCCAGCACAAAGGTTTCCCCACGATTGGATAGCATTCACCTTCTCACGGAAGAGATGAAGAATCATCGTGAGCATTAATATTGCCACATATGCAAATAGCAATGGGCGCCACACTAGGTCGCCATAGAAAAAGAAATAAAGTGCGCAGAACAAAAGCGCGTTGGCAATCATGGAATATGACTGAATTTTGGCATCCGAGCCTCCTACTAGTTTATGGAATTCTCTGACTGCTAGGGTACTAACGATCATAAATACTATGCCAAAGAGGAGCATATGATTGCCGAAGCACTCCGGCTGAACCAATATTGATACAATCACCACGCCCGCATAAACAACGGCAGACAATGTACGAGTTATAAAATTGTTCATTTCTTTTTTACTTTTTTCGTCAAATAATTTGCAAAGGTAGCAAAAAAATTGTAACTTTGCAAACAATTTCAAAAAAACAATCATAATTATGGCAAATTCGAATATTGAACTCAGTTTAATGGATGCTGAGGAGACACAACAATTGGAGTATATATGGAACTTAATTCCTACAGCCGATCGCGAGGGAATGACCGAAGCGGATGTGCTGATGGTGTTGGACTTGATGGACGATTATCTCGTATCGCAGGGCTTACTGCAAGAGGAAGATAATACCGATGAGGTTACCTACTTGGAAGGTGAAATTGATGAGACCGAGCAACTAAACTACCTCTTGGAACAGACCAAAGAACTGGGACGTCCTTTGACGAGCGAGCAATTACAACTCATCATGGATGGTGAGTTGCAATATGGCATTGAGCAGGGGTACTACGAGGAGGAGTAGGCGAAAGGCGAGAGGTTAAAGGCTAGAAGATATGCTGACGCATTTACATATACGGAATTATGCACTGATTAGCCACTTGGATATTGACTTCCATGAGGGATTCTCTGTAATGACGGGTGAAACAGGCGCTGGTAAGAGTATCATTCTTGGTGCGCTTAATCTCGTTATGGGTGCACGTGCCGATATTAAAAGCATCACCGAGGGCGAAGATAAGTGCGTGATAGAGGCGACGTTCGCGCCTGTAGCGCGAGAAGACGGCAGCAACGCAGCCTACAGTTTAGAGGATGCTCCTGCGGAGCTACAGTTTAAAGACACAGAGATAATTATCCGTCGTGAGCTGAATCAAAATGGTCGTTCGCGCTCGTTTGTTAATGATGAAGTGGTGACTCAAAGCGAATTGAAAAACCTAGCACGTCAATTGATAGATATCCACTCTCAGCATGAAAGCCTAATGATAGGCGACGACCTTTTTCAGATACAAATAGTAGATGCCATAGCGGGTAATAGTAGCGAGCGTGAAGCATACGACCAAGCATATAACACCTACCAACAATATACTGCAACTTTGCGTGAGGCACAAACCCTCGCCAAGAAAGCGCAAGCCGATGCAGACTATATGCAATGGCAATACAACCAACTGACAGAAGCGCAATTAGTAGCGGGTGAAATAGAAGGATTAGAGGAAGAGGAATACCGCCTCTCACATGCCGAGGAAATACAAGCCTCATTGGCACAAGCCTTGCAGCTGTTGGATAGCGACAATGGTGCGCTGTCTTTGATTCACTCTACTCGACTTTCTGATGCAAATATAACTTTGGCTGAGCGTTTAGATTGCGTAGAAATCGAGCTCAAAGATATTGTATCTGATATACAACGTTTATATGAGCGCACAGAGCGCGACCCTATGCGTTTGGAACAAGTGCAAGAGCGCTTGAGCATGCTACAAACGCTAATGAAGAAGCACCACGTACTGACTATAGAAGAACTAATAGCCTTGCGTGAGGATTTGGGAAAGCAAGTGCAACGATTGGAGAACATGGATGAGGAGTTGAGGCTGTTGGAAAATAAAGCGAATGAGGCAAAAAAGCGATTAGAAGATGTCGCTGCTCAACTGACCCTATCACGAAAATGTGTGTGTAAGAAAATTGCGGAGCATTTGGTGGAGGATATGGTACGTTTAGGCGTTCCGCATGCCAACGTAGCTGTAGATATTCTGCCAACCGATGATTTTACAGTGACAGGCAAAGATAATGTGCAGTTTATGTTTGCTGCTAACCTCAACCAGTCGCTTCGCCGCATTGCAGAGGTAGCTTCTGGTGGTGAGATCAGCAGGTTGATGCTGTGTATCAAATCCCTAATTGCTAGCAGCAATGGATTACCAACCATCATATTTGATGAAATAGACACAGGTATAAGTGGTGCGATAGCTAGTCAGATGGGGGAGATCATGCGCCAGATGGCAACAGCACGGCAAATTATTGCTATCACACATTTGCCTCAAGTGACAGCACGAGGAGAGCATCATTATTTAGTATATAAGGAAGATACCACTGTGCGCACCGAAACACATATCCGTGAACTTACCGCGCAAGAACACGAAGTGCAAATTGAGAAGATGAGGGAAGTTTAGAGAAATGTTACCATTAGCAGAGAGATTGCGTCCGAAGACGCTAAACGAATATATAGGTCAAAAACATCTGGTAGGCGAAGGTGCTATTCTTCGTCAAATGATAGAACACGGCAATCTATCATCGTTTATATTATGGGGGCCTCCAGGCGTGGGTAAAACAACTTTAGCTCGTATCATTGCCCACCAATTAGAGCGTCCGTTTTATACCCTATCCGCCGTCACTAGTGGCGTGAAAGAGGTACGCGAGGTGATAGATAAGGCTAAACGCTATGCTGCGGTGAATAGTGGGCTATTCGGCGGTGCGCAAGAAAGCAATAATCACGAAGGTAATAGGCGAGCTATCCTATTCATTGACGAGATCCATCGTTTCTCCAAATCGCAGCAAGATAGCTTATTAGGAGCTGTAGAAGATGGAACAATCACTCTAATTGGAGCAACCACGGAGAATCCATCATTTGAAGTTATCACACCACTGCTCAGCCGCTGTCAAGTGTATGTATTAAAGTCGTTGGAAAAAGCAGATTTGCTAGAATTGCTACACCGCGCGCTTAACGAGGATGAGTATATCTGCAGACTAAATATCGAAGTGCAAGAGACAGACAGTATCTTGCGTTATTCTGGTGGTGATGCACGCAAATTGCTAAATATAGTAGAGTTGGTAACGAATTCAGGGGTAGAAGTGATTGACAACAAGACGGTAACCAAACAATTGCAACAAAATCCTGTAGCATACGACAAAGATGGTGAATTGCACTACGATATTATCTCAGCATTTATCAAATCTATTCGCGGTAGTGACCCTGATGCGGCATTATATTGGCTCGCGAGAATGGTGGCTGCAGGGGAAGACCCTAAATTCATTGCTCGCCGACTAGTTATCTCTGCTACTGAAGATATTGGATTAGCTAATCCCAATGCTATGTTGGTGGCCAATGCATGCTTTGATACATTACAGAAGATAGGCTGGCCTGAAGGACGCATTCCGCTAGCCATGGCCACTGTATATCTCGCCACTTCGCAGAAATCAAACTCCGCATATCTAGCGATTAATCAGGCGTTAGATGTAGTAGAAAAGACGGGGAACTTACCAGTACCATTGCATCTAAGGAATGCGCCAACTAAGTTAATGGACGAACTTGGATATGGAGAAGGATATAAGTATGCACACGATTATTCTAACCACTTTGTTAAGCAGCAGTTTATGCCTGATACATTGCAGGGTACTAAGCTATGGCATGCACAGGGAAGTCCACAAGAGCAAAAAATGGCTGAATGGATGAAATATCTTTGGGGCGAAGAAAAGAAATAAATAATATTAAACATTAATCCTAAAACTTAACACAAGACAAGATTATGAATTTTACGCATTTACACGTTCACTCACATTACTCCGTGTTAGACGGTATGAGCAAGGTACCTGACTTGGTAGATAAAGCTATCGGATTAGGCATGCCTGCTATTGCACTTACCGATCACGGGTGTATGTATGGTATTAAGGAATTACTTGATTACTGTAAAAAAGTTAATAAAAAACTCCAAGAGAAAGCACAAAAAGAAGGTACGTTTTTTGTGCCATTTAAGCCTATTGTGGGCGTAGAGGCATACTGCGCACGCCGTAGCCGTTTACAACGCGACAAAGATCTGAAAGCAGTGAATGCCGAAGGTAGAACATATATTGTGGATCAGAGTGGTTGGCACCTCATCTTGCTGGCAAAAAATATGCAAGGCTACCGTAATCTATGCAAAATCGTGAGTGCTAGTTTTATGGAGGATAGTTATTACCGTCGTCCTCGTATTGACCGCGACTTATTGCAGCAATACCACGAAGGATTAATCTGTTGCTCAGCGTGTTTAGGTGGCGAGTTACCACAAAAAATTATGCAGGGGATGAGTTTAGGGGACAACTCTGAGACGGCTATAGGAAGACCTAAAGGGCTATCGGACGCTTCGCTATTGGATTTGGGTGAGACGATGAGATGGAAAGATGCAGAGGAGACGATAGAGTGGTACAAGAACCTGTTTGGAGAAGATTATTATATTGAGCTTCAGCGTCATCAAACCACCAAGCCAGGAGCAGACCAACATGTATATCAAGTGCAGCGCGAGGTGAATCCTGTATTGGTAGAATTGGCAAAAAAGCATGGTGTGAAGGTAGTAGCTACCAACGATGTGCACTTCGTAGAAGAAGAGCATGCCGAGGCACACGATCATCTAGTGTGCGTCAGCACCAACCACTATATCGATGACGAAAATCGAATGCACTACACCAAGCAGGAATGGCTGAAATCACCAGCTGAGATGGAGGCAATCTTTAGTGATATTCCTGAGGCATTGGAGAATACCCAAGAGATTGTGGACAAAGTGGAGGTGTATGATATCGACTCTGGGCCGCTGATGCCTAAGTTCCCTATTCCTGAGGAGTTTGGCACGGAGGAGAGTTATCGTCAGAAGTTTACCGAGCAGGACCTGTTTGAGGAGTTTACAAGGGATGAGAATGGTAACGAGGTGCTAACGGCTGAGGCAGCAGAAAAGAAGGTGAAGACATTGGGAGGATATGACCGCCTATATCGTATCAAACTAGAAGCCGATTATCTGGCTCACTTAGCATACAAAGGTGCGCATGAGCGCTATGGCGAGACGCTGACCGACGAGCAAGAGGAGCGAATCAAGTTTGAATTGCATATTATGAAGACCATGGGTTTCCCGGGTTACTTCTTGATTGTGATGGACTTTATTCGCGCAGCTCGAGAGGAATTGGGTGTGAGTGTAGGACCTGGTCGTGGTAGTGCAGCAGGATCAGTAGTAGCTTATTGTTTGCGTATCACAGACTTAGATCCATTGAAATACGATCTTCTGTTTGAGCGTTTCTTGAATCCTGATCGTATTTCTTTGCCCGATATTGATACCGACTTTGACGATGCAGGTCGTGGTAAGGTGCTAGATTGGGTGAGCAACAAATATGGCCATACACAAGTTGCACATATCATCACTTATGGCACTATGGCCACCAAATCAGCCATTTCTGATGTAGGTCGTGTACAGCGTATTCCACTCGACCGTGTGAATGAAATAAAGGGGTATATTCCCGAACGCAATTTCCCTGAAAACATCAAGGATGAAAACGGAAAATCACCTAAGGTAAACTTGAAGAACTGTTATAAGTATGTGGAGGAGTTGCGCATGCTACTCAATGGCGATGAGCCACAGATACGCAATATGCTCACCTATGCCGCACAATTGGAAGATACTATTCGTCAAGTTGGCGTACACGCATGCGGTGTGATTATTGGTGCAGATGATTTGACAAAGTTTGCTCCGTTGAGTACAGTAGAAGACCGCGAATCGGGCAAACGCGTATTGGTAACAGAGTATGATGGCCATGTAGTAGAGAGTGTGGGATTGATTAAGATGGACTTCCTTGGATTGAAGACACTGACTATTATCAAGGAATGTTTGCAAAACATATCCAAAGTTCATGGCATTAACATTGATATTGACCATATTGCTATAGATGATGCTGATACCTATAAACTCTTCCAAGAAGGAAGAACAGTCGGTGTGTTTCAGTTTGAGTCGGCTGGTATGCGGAAATACATGAAGGACCTCAAGCCTACTGTAATTGGCGATTTGATTGCAATGAACGCGCTGTATCGTCCAGGGCCTATGGATTATATTCCGCAGTTTATCCGTCGTAAACATGGATTAGAGCCTGTGACCTATGATATCCCTATAATGGAGAAATATCTGAAAGATACTTATGGTGTGACGGTATATCAAGAGCAAGTGATGCTCCTATCGCGTCTATTGGCAAACTTTACTCGTGGAGAAAGTGACCAGTTACGTAAAGCGATGGGTAAGAAAATCATTAAGATGTTGGAGGAACTGAAACCTAAGTTCATTAATGGTGGTAAGTCCAACGGACATGATGAGAAAATACTTAACAAGATTTGGACCGATTGGGAGAAATTTGCGTCATATGCATTCAATAAATCACACGCAGCATGCTATTCTTGGGTAGCCTACCAGACGGCTTATTTAAAAGCCCATTACCCTGCTGAGTTCATGGCCGCTAACTTGACCGTAGCGAAAGACGACATCAAGGATGTGACGAAGTTTATGGATGAGTGTAAGGCAATGCGCATATCGGTGCTAGCACCTGATGTCAACGAATCGGAAATGAACTTCACGGTAAATAACAAAGGTGCTATTCGCTTTGGATTAGGGGGTATCAAGGGGGTAGGCGAAGGTGCGGTAGACGCAATTATACAAGAACGTGAGAGGAATGGCAAGTACAGAGATTTATTCGATTTTCTAGAGCGTGTAAATCTTCAGGCATGTAATCGAAAGACTGTTGAGAGCCTAGCACTGGCAGGTGCGTTCGACTGTTTCGAAGGTATATATCGCGAGCAACTCTTTGCTACAAATGCCAAGAGCGAGACCATGCTTGAGGTGGTAATGCGATATGGAAACCGCTATCAACAAGACAAGCAAGAGCAATCCATTACCCTTTTTGATGGTTTGGGTGGACTTGATATTGAGGTACAACGTCCAGAGTTACCAATGACATCACGTTGGTCCACGATTGAGCGTCTCAACAAGGAAAAGAACTTGATAGGCATCTTCCTATCGGCTCACCCACTAGATGAATGGGAATTTGAGGTGCGTGAGATGTGTAATATCACGGCAGCGGAAATGAATCAGTTTGAATCATGGAAATCTCCCGCCTCACGTGTAGCTGCGACTTCTACACAGGAAGATAACACTATAGAGGATGAGAAAATGGAACTTACACCTACACAATGGATAGAAAAGTATACGGGGCAAGTTTTGCATATAGGTGGCATTGTGGTAGCGTCAGAGGATCGTGTATCACAGAAAGGCAACCCATGGGGTAAATATACAATTGAGGATTATACTGGCAGTTATCAGTTTAGTGTATTTGGCGAGACATATATCAAGTCTGCTGCATTACTCAAGCCCAATATGTATGTGTATCTAACGGGAGTGATACAGCAGCGCGGTGCGCAATACAAGTACTTCAAACCAAAACCAATAGAGGAAGCAGAGTATGAGTTTGCATTGCAGCAAGTACAACTCATCAGTGATGCACAAAAAGACTTGCACAGTATAACACTAAATGTTCCTATTGAGAATGTTCAGCCAGACTTAATTGACGAGTTGAAAGAGATTACGCAGAATCATCCAGGTGAAACGCCGCTGCATGTACAGATTTTTGATGCTATTAAGCAGAATGTAATAACCTTCAATGCTAGTAGTATAAAAATGGATCATGTGCTCTTTCATCGATTGCAAGAGTTGCAAACAGACGAAGTGTTGACCTACAAAGTGAATTGATAGAAAGCCCGCATGTCGGGCTTTCTTTTTTTTGGGGGGGCTTATATACAGTTGATACCTAATTTTATTATTTAAGACAATTCATGATAAGAAATAGGAAACATGCAAAAACAGAGAAACTAGCATTGAGTTTCTCTGTTGGTTAGTCGGGATGGCGAGATTCGAACTCACGACCTCCTGCTCCCAAAGCAGGCATTCTAACCGGGCTGAACTACATCCCGCACACTTTCTCTCTCGAAAGCGGGTGCAAAGGTACTGCTTTTTTTTTATATGACCAAATATTTTG
>JAZNKZ010000039.1:0-23427 GCA_045578815.1 Paludibacteraceae bacterium | reverse complement strand
AAAGTCTGCATCGCTACCGCACGCTGTTTCTCATTAGGCATAGTCTGAGCAAAGTTGTTGGGCATAGTGCCTTCTGCGTGGTATAAATCATCTCGCAATGCTTGTTCCAAACGACGTGTGCCCCAAAATTCAGTTGCCGCTCTGCGGATATAGAACCAACGGGCACGTATGTCCTTCTGCTGCGCAAATATTATACAATGATGCGTAAAACCAATAGAGGTAAAACTCATTATATCTTGCTCACTAATTTCGCTCATCACTGATGAGCAAAATGTAAATGGCTGAATTTCAGAGGATAAAGGAATAATTCCTATTTCGCTCATCACTGCCGAGCGATTTTCAAAGACATCTACCCATTCCTCATAAAATTGGCGCATTTTACGCATATTTTGTGCTGAGAAACCGATTAAACCTGGCATCTCTTGTTGCAACTGATTAGAGATATGCTCAATAGCACCTGTTCCCCACGTAGCATTACGACTATGTTCGGAGATATACTTACCTACTCCATAGTACAAGCCAAGACTTTCGCCATTCACATGACGTGATACGCGATAGTGAGAGACTTGAATAGCCTGCTTAATGGCTTTAACTGCCTGCACATATTGATATGTTACCGATTGTTGCATTTAGTTTGTCGGCAAAGCCGAGATAATTTACAATTTGACTATTTACTATGTACAAACCGCTTATGTACGATTGGGTTATTTTATGTTGTTAATAATTTCTTGTTTTTGCTCGCAAAGCGAGCGGTGTATAGTGTAGAGTGTAAGGTGTAAAGGCGGGAGGCACTTTTCGCTACACTCAAAGTTGTATATGTCCCCATGGCACAAGTGCCACATAATCCAAGGCAGATTCTGCCACAGGTTGTGGCAGATGCCCGAGGGCGGAAATTTACTACTTGTTTCGCGACCACCATAAGACATCTATAGAACATCTATAGCACTTCTGCGGCTTATATTTGTGAGCAAGGTTCAAATCAATGAACGGTGCCCGATAGTTATTATTTGTGCAACTAAGCACTATTGACATATTTAGCTTATAACCCTTCATTATATAAATTCTCGAAAAAATAGTGACAAATCACCAAAATTTCGAACACTACACCTATTTTTTGCACCAGATTACTTTTCTAAAAGCGAAAATAACATATAAAATCACTTTTTCAAAAGTAAAATTTACCTAATTATTTGCTTTTATAAAATAAAATCATTACCTTTGCAGCGAATTTTTAATACTTTACTACTATGATACAAGAAAATCAATTTCGAATGTTGCAAGATGAATATCTTCATCGTATCCAAAAAACAGACACAAGCAACAAACGCTATCTTTACCATCAAATTAATTGGGATGCTCGACTAATATGCATACGAGGAGCACGAGGTACAGGTAAAACAACGATGATTTTACAGTATATCAAAGAACATTACAACAATCTGAGTAAAGCACTTTACATTTCGTTGGATAATTTTCAGTTTCAACTCATAACACTTTATGATGTAGCTGAGTATGCTCATACGCATGGGATTGAAGCCCTGTTCGTGGATGAGATACACTACACTAAACATTGGGGACAAATGCTCAAACAAGTATTTGATACTTTCAGCGATCTAAAAATCGTTTATACTGGTTCCTCCATGTTGCAAATTGATGATGCGCAAGCAGATTTATCTCGCCGACAAAGCGTTTACGAATTGCATGGATTTTCGTTTAGAGAATACCTGCTATTCCACAACATCCTATCCACAGAAGCGATTAGTTTGGAGCACCTGATTGAGCATCATACCAGTATCGCAATGGACTTAGCATCTAAAATAAAGCCATTGCCACTATTCGAGCAATACTTACGCGAGGGATACTACCCCTTTGTATTAGAAGCCAAACAAGACTACCTCATGCGATTGGGACAAGTAATGAAACTGATTATCAACCAAGATATTCCTCGTGTGGAAGACCTATCGTTTGCTACATTAGAAAAAGCACAAAAACTACTCATGTTGTTAGCAACTCAAGTTCCATTAGAACCAAACATCAGTACACTATGTCGCGAAATTGAAGCCACACGTGATATTGTCATCAAATTGCTGCATCTAATGGAACGCGCTGGACTATTGATGCTTGTTAGCAAAGAGAGCAAAAGCTATAAAACATTATCTCGACCTGATAAAATATTCCTCAATAACACCAACCAGATGTTTGCATTGACCAATCAAGTAAACATTGGCACATTGCGCGAGGCATTTTTTCTCAATCAACTGCGCCAAAGTCATTTGGTAGAAATGCCAACACACGGAGATTTCAAAGTAGATCAAACATATACATTTGAAATTGGAGGACGAGGTAAAACATTCCAACAAATCAAAGATATACCGAATAGTTTTCTTGCTTTGGATGAAATGGAGTATTGTATCGGGAATAGCATTCCATTATATCTATTCGGATTCCTATACTAAATTCCACCTAAAACTATTTCACACTCCCTAAACGACAATCCCACAAATGGGTTGTCGTTTTCTATATCCAAATATGTCAATATTTCAAAGATCGCTTTTTTGCTCGCAGAGCGAGCGGTGTATAGTGTAGAGTGTAAGGTGTAAAGGCGGGGCACTTTTCGCTACACTCAAAGTTATTTTATGTTGTCGCCCGGAGACGAGTTTATTTTTATCGAAACAATAGAAACATCACAATCTTAATAAAAAGCACTTTTGGTCAGTCGTTCATCTTAGGTTGTTCCTTGGTTGTTCCTTGGTTCGTTCTTGGTCTTTAGCCCGTGAGGGAAAGGGAAGGTACAAAGGAATAGAATCTTAAGAAAAGTACTTTTGCCTATACTCACATATTAGGCGGTCGTGCCTACCCTGTACGGCATTACCCTGTAGCCATACGGCTGCGTGACCGCAATCTTACACCCCACCAATTCACGAAATTGGTCGGGGCCCCCGTGGGTCGCGCCATTCTATGTATTGCGCTTAATCCTCAAAGTGGGGACTTTTCGGGCGCAATACTCGGAGTGCGTTCCGTCGCACTCCTTCACCTTGGTTCGTCCTTGGTCTTTTACCCGAGAGTACAGAGGAAAGTACAAAGGCAGGGAATCTTAAGAATCCGCACTTTTTGCTAATCTACTATTGCTTCAATGTTTTAAAGGTCACTTTGCGGCGGAGCCGCGGGGTGGTGTTGAACGACAATTAATGACAATTATGTTGTCAATTAACGTCAATTCGCAGGTTACTTTTTTGTAACAAAAATACGCTTCACTATGTTCGCTACAAAAATATTTATAAATCAAGGATCATATTTTGTTTGTGCCCAAATGAATGCAATACATTGCATTGGTGGGCATAACAAAAGTATTTACTTTGCGGCGGAGCCGCGGGGGTGTTGAACTCCTATTAGTTGCGTGCTGCTACAGCTGAGCGACGGCGCGAGCGCACAAAGCGGAACATCGCATAACCCAATGCCAAAATGAGCAGCATCCAAGGTTCGCCAACAGGAGTAGCAAATGCATATTTGCCAGTACCATTAAAGTACTCAAGAAACTCTCCCCAAGTCAAACCAGGAAAGTTAGCTTCCTTATTCGCATCAAACCAAGCATGCAAAGCGGCTTCGTCATAATAACGAACACCATCCTCGTAATATAAGAATGGGTCATCCCCTCCTGTCATACCATCCAACCAATAACCCAAACCACCACCTACTGGTGCACTACGACGAGGACCACGCACAGAGCCACCGATAGCCGTATAAGTGCCACCCATAGCTGTACTAGCACCTACAGCATGAACTGAGGAAGACATCGACATATACTGAGCAGCCGCCATAAGCGCTTGAGCCTCTTCAGACGATTGGCTATGGGCGATGGGCGATGGGCTATTGGCGATGGGCAATTGGCTATTGGCTATTGGTGATTGGCTATAGGCGAGAGGTGATTGGTTACTACGTACCGAACCACCCGACATAGACATACCACCACCAGCAGCCATACCTGCACCGAAAGACTTCATCGTAGCAGAAGAAGTGGTATAAAGGACCCCTGTGGAGCTATTGGCGATTGGTGATTGGCTATTGGCTATAGGCGCGGAATAGCCTTGCGCGTACGAAAAAGCAGGCGCAGCGGCATAGCGACGAGATGGACGCGACACTCCACGCATAGACACCGCTATACCATCAGATGACGACGAAAATGGTGACACACTAGAAGTGGCAGCCCCACCTAAATTATGATAGAAATCACCAGGACGGAATTCAGCACTACTACCATCAGCACGGTACACCACAACCACAATCACCATCAATAATCCGCACAACAACAATCCCAACAATGCATTTACATTTACTTTCATTTCAAATACTCTTTTTTTACCAAATCAATTAATACCTTAAAAATCTTCTTTCAAACTAATTCCCCAGCACTCTTCCACACCAAAAAATAATGCACGCGCATCGCATACGCGAAAATTCGGTGCACAAAGGTACTGCTTTTTTTTGAACTGACAAAATTTTTATGCATTTTTTTCAATAAAAACGGTATTTTTGTTACTTCGACATAGCAGAAGTTTTCAACAAAAAGTGCCAAATTTTATGGGGGGGTAGTAAGCGGTTGATAATCTGGTAGTTACAAAGAATTAGCGATTTCTCACGACAATTGAGACAACTTGCGCTCGAATCGTACCGATACGGACGAGATCAAGCTCGCTAAAAAGACAGAAAACAACTATGCATCTTGTCAACCTAGCGACATTTTTCAAAAATTCACGCCCGCGCCCGTGTGAGTTTTAAAAAACAAATGACAAGTTGACAAGATGGGATGACCAACGGGCAGTGTAGGGCGCTCGTCATCTTGCGCAAAGGTAGCGCAAGGGTAGCGGAGACAGCAAAGCCGCAGCAGAGGCAAGGAGTGAGAGTTTTTTTGAAAAAAATTCAACCAAATTTGCATATGTGCGAAATTTTTCGTAATTTTGCAAAATGAATTACAAAATGGAAGATTATGGCATTTTTTGGACTATTTGGTAAAGAAAAAAAAGAAACACTCGACAAAGGACTAGAAAAAACAAAAACATCCGTCCTTAGCAAGATAGGACATGCTATCGCTGGCAAATCCACCGTAGATGACGATGTCCTTGATAACCTAGAAGAGGCACTCATCACCTCCGACGTGGGTGTAGAGACTACCCTACGCATCATCGAACGCGTACAAGAACGCGTGAAACGCGACAAATATCTCGGCACAGCTGAACTCAACCAAATACTGGTAGAAGAGGTGGCAGGGTTGCTAGCCGAAAACAACAGCATGCAAGTGGCAGACTTCAACGATGAGTTGCCATGTAAGCCCTACGTAATCATGGTAGTAGGCGTGAACGGTGTGGGCAAAACGACCACCATCGGTAAGCTGGCACACCAATACAAAATGGCAGGGAAGAAAGTGTATCTAGGTGCTGCCGACACATTCCGTGCTGCCGCCGTGGAGCAGCTATGTATATGGGGTGAAAGAGTGGGAGTACCCGTAGTGAAACAGCAACAGGGCTCAGACCCTGCGAGTGTGGCGTTTGACACATTGCAGAGCGCGAAAGCCAACGATGCGGATGTGGTGCTGATAGATACAGCAGGGCGTTTGCACAACAAGATAAACCTCATGAACGAGCTGACAAAAATCAAGAACGTGATGCAGAAAGTGGTGCCCGATGCGCCGCATGATGTGATGCTCGTACTGGACGGAAGCACCGGGCAGAACGCCTTTGAGCAAGCGAAACAGTTTACCAAAGCGACGCAGGTTAGTTCGTTGGCTATCACGAAGTTAGATGGCACAGCCAAAGGTGGCGTGGTGATAGGAATAAGTGACCAGTTTAAGATACCTGTGAGGTATATCGGACTAGGTGAGCAGATGACGGATCTGCAGGTGTTTGATAGAGAAGAGTTTGTAAAATCGCTGCTTGGATGAAAGTGCGGTTTGTGACATTGGGGTGTAAGTTGAATTTTGCTGAGAGCAGTGCGCTTGGCAAGGAACTGCTATTGCGTGGACATCAAAGGGCTTCGCTGAATGAAGTGCCCGATGTGTGCGTAGTCAACACCTGCTCCGTGACCGATGCCGCAGACCATAAAGACCGACAAACCATTAACCAACTACATCGCAAATACCCCAACGCAATCATCATAGTAACAGGATGTTACGCGCAACTGCAGCCACAGCAGATAGCACACATAGAGGGAGTGGATTATGTGCTGGGGCAGGAGGAGAAATACGATATTCCAGCGCTTGTAGAGCGTCTGGAAGATCGTATTTTAGATCGCTGCGCTGTAGATCGGGCCAGTGGCCCTGTAGAACGCTGCGCTGTAGTTAGCGTATGTGCGATTCGCGAGGTGGAGGAGTTTCATGGCGTACATTCGGCAGATGATAGGACACGATGCTTTATCAAAGTGCAAGACGGATGCAACTATTTCTGCACCTATTGTACTATCCCGTACGCACGCGGGAAATCACGCAATCCAAAGATAGAAGATGTGGTCAAAGATGCGCAAGAGGCATTGAAACAAGGCGCTAAAGAGCTGATAATCACAGGAGTGAACATCGGAGACTTTGGGCGAAGTACGGGGGAGAGTTTTATTGAACTTCTGCGCGCGCTAGACGAATTAGGCGATGAGGCGATAAGGCGAGAGGCGAGAGGCATGGATTATCGGGTGCGGATATCGTCGTGTGAGCCGAACTTGCTGACCGATGAGATAATAGACTTTGTGGCACAATCTAAGCACTTTGCGCCACACTTCCACATACCTCTGCAATCAGGTAGTAATGAAGTACTTAAGATAATGAAACGTCGCTATACGCGCGAACTATTTGCAGAGCGCGTGCAGCACATACGCAAGGTGATGCCACACGCGTTTATTGGAGTGGACTGCATGGTGGGCGTGCGCGGAGAGACAGAGGAGTACTGGGAGGATTATTTAGCTTTTATCAAAGGACTGGATGTGAGCCAGTTGCATGTGTTTACCTACTCGGAGCGTGCCAATACGAAAATGCTAGAAATGGACCTATACGTAGTGCCCAAGAAAGAACGACAACGCCGCAGCAAAATACTACACGAAGTATCGGAAGAAAAGACCAAAGCATTTTATGCACAACATGCTGGCAGAAAGGCAGTTGTACTGTGGGAAGCAAAGAAAGAAGGCGATCAGATGTCGGGATTTACGGATAACTATATCAAGGTGTATGGTCCGTACGATAGGGCTAAGATCAATTGTTTTGAGGTGATAAGGTTATAGGGCGATGAGGCGAGAGGCGATGAGGCGATGAGAGCGATGAGGCGAGAAATTTAGACAAAAAGTAAACTTTTTGGTTAATTTGTTTGCGTATTTCATTTTTTTTTACTACTTTTGCACCGTCTTTGTGAGACTGCAAAGACATTTTTCCCATTTATAGAAATTCATTTATACATTTTTTATGCAATACGATATGCAAAAACTCGGGCGTATGACGCTCGAACAATTGACCGAAATTGCAGGACAATTCGACATTAAAGTTCGTCGAAATGCTTCGCTGCAATCTATTATTTATGACATCTTAGATGCACAAGCTGACCGACGCGGTGCAGAAGTTCAAGCTAAAGAAGATGCAAAGCAAGCCAAAGTGGAAGAGAAAAAGCGCAGCAAGCGTGCACGCATCCAATCCACTCCAACTAAAGTAAATACTGAGAACCTGAAGAGTAACCGCGTGCTTGCCACCGTAGGCAATGAGCAAGAGACACTGGGGCAGATGAAGGAAGAACAGGCCAAGCAACCACAGCCAAAGGACACAGTGAAGAGTGTAGAGGACGCGGCAAAGCCGCTACAGGACGGCAGCACGGCTGCCTTTAGGTTAGAGGCGAGAGGCGATGAGGTGAAAGGTGATGAGGCGAAAGGCGGTGAAGCGAAAGGCGAAGAGGTGAGAGGCGGTGAAACGGTGAAAGGCGGTGAAGGAGCACCCCAAAAATCAGTAGATTTTTCGGGGACCCCGCAGGTGAGAGGCGATGAGGCAAAGAAGAAAAAACGCGGAAGACCAAAGAAAGGTGAAAACGGAAAGGTGAAAGGTGAAAACGAAGAGGTGAAAGGTGAAAACGAAGAGGTGAAAGGCGATGAGGTGAGAGGTGATGAGGCGAAAGGCGATGAGGTGAGAGGCGATGAGGCGAAAGGCGATAAGGCGAGAGGCGATAAGGCGAAAGGCGATGAGGTGAGAGGTAAGGAAACCGCAGAGGAGAAACAAGCTCGCATCAACGCGCGCATTGCACAAATCACTCAACAAATAGCCAAACGCGAAGAACAATTGGCAAACGGAGAGGAAATAACTCCACTGCCTACTCCCAATCAGCAGAAAGAAGAAGACATCATGCTGGATAAAGGCGCAGAAGCATTTGGCAACACCATCGTGGCAGTGGGTACACTGGAGTGTGCGCCTGATGGATACGGATTCCTCCGCAGCGCAGATTACAACTACATATCTTCGCCAGATGATATCTATGTATCGCAACAACAGATTAGACAATATAGTCTGAAGACTGGTGACACCGTGGAATGCACCATCCGTCCGCCAAAAGATGCGGATAAGTATTTCCCAATGAAGGAGGTACTACGCATCAACGGAATATCGCCTGCGGCAGCAAAAGAGCGCATTGCATTTGAAAACCTTACCCCACTCTTCCCTGACGAGAAATTCAAACTCTGTAAGGGCGACAAGAGCGATCCACTATCGGTGCGCATCATCGACCTATTTGCCCCTATCGGCAAAGGACAACGCGGACTAATTGTAGCACAACCAAAAACAGGTAAAACCGTACTGCTCAAGCAGATAGCTAATGCTATTGCGCAAAATCACCCCGAGGTATATATGATCGTGCTACTGATTGATGAGCGTCCAGAAGAGGTAACAGACATGGCTCGTTCGGTGAATGCCGAGGTGATCGCATCCACCTTCGACGAACCTGCAGAAAACCATGTAAAAGTGGCGAACATTGTGCATGAGAAAGCTAAACGACTGGTAGAATGTGGGCATGATGTAGTAATACTATTAGATAGTATCACACGCCTAGCGCGCGCGTACAACACGGTGGCACCCGCCAGCGGAAAAGTACTGTCAGGTGGTGTGGAAGCACAAGCATTGCACAAGCCAAAACGCTTCTTTGGCGCTGCACGAAACATTGAGAACGGTGGTAGTTTGACCATTATTGCCACAGCACTAACCGAAACAGGCAGCAAGATGGACGATGTAATCTTTGAGGAATTCAAGGGTACGGGTAATATGGAGTTGCAATTGGATCGCAAGTTGAGCAATAAGCGTATCTTCCCTGCAGTGGATATACCAGCTTCTTCTACTCGTCGTGATGACCTACTCCTGCCTGCCGATGTACTGAGTCGCATGTGGCAAATACGTAATCAGTTGACCGACATGAGTAGCACAGAGGCGATGGAGAAACTGAAGACATACATGGAGCGCACTGTGGATAACGATGAATTTTTGTTGTCAGTGAACGGAGCGAGGTAGGTGAGAGTTTAGTGTTTAGAGTTGAGAGTTGAGAGTTGAGAGTTGAGAGTTGAGAGTTTAAGGGAAATGCGTATCACGATTATCAATGGTCCGAACTTGAATTTGCTAGGCAAGAGAGAGCCAAGCATCTACGGCACTCGCTCGATGGAGCAGGTGCTGGTGGATATTCAGCGTGCGTATCCCAATGTGCACTTCGAATATCGCCAATCCAACCACGAAGGAGACTTGATTGATTGGGTGCAAGAGTTGGGCGTTGCCCACTGTTTAGAGGACGCTCGCGATGCGAGCTACAGATTAAAGGTTAAAGGCATCGTATTGAATGCTGGGGGATATACGCATACGAGTGTGGCATTGCGCGATGCAGTGGCATGTAGTCTTGTACCCGTAGTGGAAGTACATATATCCAATATCGCTGAACGAGAGGAGTTTAGGCATGTTAGTCTGTTGACCGATGTATGCGCACATAGCATCATAGGGCAGGGAATAGATGGATACAAAAAAGCAGTAGAATGGATTTTGAAAAAAGCGAAAGATTAGAGGTTAAAGGTAAGAGATATGAAAAAAATATTAAAATACGTATTATGCGGGGTGATGTGGTTGGCTATTGGACAAACACATGCACAAAATAATCCATACGTGGATGACAAGTTGCTACACTTTGGTTTTTTCATTGGAGTAGATATGCTCTCCTATAACATCCAAGAGAACGATATTGAAACACAAATAACTATGCCTGGCACCAACAGAGAAGTGTATCATCCTCGCTCAATGGCGATAGGGCCAGGTTTTCAGGTGGGATTTATCACCGATCTTCGACTAAGCAGACACTTGAATCTTAGATTCACGCCTGCTTTGCACTTTGGCGAGCGCACTATCACGTACAAGCATTATGACACAGGATATTGGAATCAAGATACCACGATGTTCTCTCGTGTCAGCATACTAACTATTCCTGTGAGCATACCGCTGTACTTGAAATGGTCAGCTGAACGCGTGAAGAACTACCGTCCGTATGTGTTGGTCGGCGGTGGTGTGGAATTTGAGTGTTTCCGCGACAAAGATAAACCTATATTGCACAAGCCATTTGATGCATTTGTATCAGCAGGTTTTGGTTGCGACTTCTATTTCCGCTGGTTTAAGTTCTGCCCAGAGATCAAATATCAGATTGGCTTTTTGGATGCGCACGTTCCTCTGGCTGACGCCGAAGCAAACGACTGGGGAATCATAGCATCGGATTATCACTACACTAATGCCATCAAACGCATGACTCACCAGAAATTATCGATAGTTTTCAACTTTGAATAATGAAGAAGTGGCTGCCCATATTGTGTCTGTTGCTTGGTATGGTATCGTGCAAACAAGATCAGGTATCGAATGATCCTAATTTACGATTGAGTTTTTCTCACGATACGGTGTTGTTCGACACTGTCTTTACTGCTATGGGGTCATCCACTAAACGTGTGATGGTATATAATCCCAATAGAAATGCCCTGCAGATTGACCAAGTAAGCATGCGCGAGGGGAAACACTTTCACATCAATTTGGACGGAGAAAATAATGTGGAACGATTGCACGATATCACCCTGCGGGGTGGAGATAGTTTATTTCTATTCGTGCGTACATTCATTGACCCTTTGAGCGAAAACTCACCCGTACTGATAGAGGATGATATCGTGTTTGGTGTGAATGGCAAGATCCAACACATTCGTCTGCAAGCCTATGGTCAGAATGTAGAAAAGATACAAGGTAAAAACGGATTGAAAGTATATCCGCAGCACTTGACTCTAACCAATCAACGGCCGTATCTGATCTACGACACTGTGGCAGTGGGCGGGGACTTGACAATAGAAGCAGGTACAACGGTATACATGCACAAAGGCGCGGTACTGTATGTATACGGCAACATGACCGCCAGTGGCACAAAGGAGCAACCTATCATATTCCGAGGAGACAGACTGGATAGGATGTTCGATTCGGTCCCCTATCGTATGGCTTCGGGTCAATGGGATGGGATCTATCTGCTACATGCCAAAGGGGACGTATCACCTCATTACACACTAGATTATGTAGATATACTGTCGGGTGATATGGGATTGTATGTTTACTCGGAGACAGCAGAAGTTCCACTGCCCCAACTGACACTGAAAAATAGTCGCATCCATAATCATAGCATATATGGGTTGGTGGTGCAAAATGTGGATGCAGAGGTGGTGAACTGTGAAATCAGTAACTGCGCATCATACTGCGTATATCTTGCAGGTGGTAAGCACCAGTTTGTACACAACACGATAGCATCTTACTATGGTTATCCATACACCAATATGAATATACACAACAATATCTTGGCAGAAGATGTGGCTGCAGTGTATATTAACAACCTAAGCAAAAACAAGGCAAAAACTAATAGTTCGTTCTACAACTGCATCATCACAGGGGGCAGAAAGCAAAGTCTGATGGTGGCTACACCTTTGCCAGACTATTATGAGGGGCGATTTGAGGGAAACTACTTGCGTTCGGATTCGCTGGATGCTGCATACGCTAAGAATAATGTGTATGCGACAGATTCGGATAGTTGCGTATTCCGCAATGTGTATTACCTATCCGAGGAATATCACTATTACGATTTTCATTTGGACTCACTCTCTCCTGCACGAGGGATAGGCGATAGTATCACAGTACTAACCTACCCCACTGATAGAGAAGGATATAGACGCAAATCAAAGCCCGATGCAGGATGTTATGAATATGCAGAGGGATTATAGTTTAGAGTTTAGAGTTTAAAGTTTAAAGGCAGGAATATATGGATACAAAAGAATTACAAAAACTCATCGCTATCTGGTTTGAGGAAGATATCCGCGATGGCGATCACACATCGCTGAGTTGCATTCCCGAAACAGAGATGGGTTGCCAACAACTGATTGTAAAAGAGGAAGGTATCATCGCAGGTATCGAAGTTGCGAAAGAGATTATTGCCTACTTTGATCCTGATTGCAAGATGGAACAGTTCATTAAGGACGGTACACACGTCAAGCCAGGCGATATTGCTTTTCGTGTATATGGCAAAGAGTTGAGTCTCTTGCAAATTGAGCGCACCATGCTCAATGTGATGCAACGTATGTCAGGCGTAGCTACCACAGCACACAAATATCAAAGTCTGATTGAAGGTACTGGTTGCCACGTCTTGGACACCCGCAAGACTACCCCAGGTTTGCGCTATCTGGAGAAAGAGGCAGTGCTGATTGGTGGCGGTATGAACCACCGTATTGGATTGTTTGATATGATCCTGCTCAAAGATAATCACGTGGATTTCTCAGGCGGTATCACCGCAGCACTGACTCGCGCAAAGAACTATTGCGAGGAGAAAGGCAAAGACTTGCGCATCGAGATTGAGACGCGCAACGAGGAGGAGATACGCGAAGCATTGGCGACCAATATCCCCGACCGTATTATGCTAGATAACTTCTCGCCAGAGCGCACCAAAGGTGCGGTAGAGATTATCCGCACATGGGAGAAAGAGCATGGCAAGCATATTGAGATTGAGTCTAGCGGCGGCATCACCATTGACACCATCAGCAGCTATGCAGAGACAGGTGTGGACTTCGTGAGCGTAGGCGCATTGACCCACTCGATTAAGAGTCTAGATATGTCGTTTAAGGCAGTGAAGTGAGTTTAGTGTTTAAAGTTTAGAGTTTAGAGAACATGAGTATCATTGAAAGACTTGCGGCGCTACGCGCGCTGATGAAAGAAAAAGGAGTATGGGCATGTATCATACCTGGTACTGACCCACACGCCAGTGAATATATGGCGGAGCACTGGACCGAGATGTCGTGGATCACGGGCTTCCTTGGCGAGACAGGCACCGCAGTGATTACCTTGGACAAAGCATTGCTTTGGACGGACAGTCGTTACTACCTGCAAGCAGAATCTGAGTTGCAAGGCACTACCGTGGAACTGATGCGCGAGAGCGATATCGACTGCCCAACCATCCCGGAGTGGCTGTGTACAGCTATCGGGAATCAGGAAGCGGGAAGCGGGAAAGTGGCAGTAAACGCTGAAATGTACAGCGTGAACGGCTATCGCGAACTGAAAGCCACATTAGAAGAAGGCGGTTTGTCGCTTGTGTCAATGGATTTGATTTCGCCATTATGGACAGAAGGTCGTCCTGCTATCCCTACCTCATTGCTTTACGAGTATGAGGAGAAATACACAGGCGAGAGCGTAGAAAGTAAGCTGATGCGCGTACGCAAGGCATTAGCGGAGCGCCATTGTCAGGCATTGGTCATCTCTGCGCTGGACGAGATTGGTTGGCTGCTGAATATCCGTGGCAAAGATGTGGACTATACCCCATGTTTGATCAGTTATGTGGTCGTAGAGATGCAGAAATGCACCATCTTCGTCGCACCTAACAAACTGGACGATGCCGCTCGTGCATATCTCAATCGCGTGGGAGTGGACATTGCCGACTATAATCAAGTATTTGATTACCTGCAACATATTAATGCAGAAGGCATTATGTATGATGGTGGCAAAGTGAATGAAGCACTCTACGAGGCCATCAATCCTGCTATTGCACGCCGCGTGAACGTGAGCCCTAGTCCCGTGCTGAAGATGATGAGTGTGAAAAACGACACCGAACTCGCAGGCGAACGCATCGCCATGCGCAAGGATGCGGTGGCACTGACACGTTTCTTCTATTGGCTGGAGAAGGAGGCCCTTAAGACTCCTCAAACAGAAATCACACTCGCAGCCAAACTTGGCGAGTTCCGTGCGATGGGTGAGAACTACACCGACGATAGTTTCTGCACCATCGCGGGATGGAAAGGCAACGGTGCAATCGTGCACTATCATGCTACGCCTGAAGAATGTGCTAAGATAGAAGGCGATGGCGTACTGCTATTGGATTCGGGAGGGCAATACTTCGACGGTACAACCGACATCACTCGCACCATTTGGGTGGGCGATCCTGATACGATTCCTGCGGCTGTGAAACGCGACTATACCCTCGTACTCAAAGGCCATATCGCACTGGCTCGTGCGCGTTTCCCAAAAGGCACTCGCGGTAATCAATTGGACGTATTGGCTCGCCAATTCTTATGGGCAGAAGGTATGACCTATGGTCATGGTACTGGTCACGGTGTGGGACACTTCATGGGTTGCCACGAGGGGCCACAAAATATCCGTACCGACAACAATCCTAACCCATTGCAAGTAGGTAATATCTGCTCCGATGAGCCAGGTATCTACCGAACCAACGAGTATGGCATCCGCATTGAGAACCTCATCGCAGTACGCGAAGCAAAGGATTTAGGTGCGCATACCACTGGCGAGACCTTCCTTGAGTTCGAGACGCTGACCCTGTGCTACTACGACACTCGTATGATGGACCTCAGTCGCATGACCGCAGAAGAGATTCAGTGGATTAATGACTACCATGCATGGGTATATGCAGAGGTGTCGCCACTGCTGAATGCAAAGGAGGCAGAGTTTTTAAAAGAAAAATGTATGCCGTTGTAAATCACAACAATTACATATCCAATAGCAAACTAACGAATCATTAAATCAACTCACAATGAAATCCTATTTATTATCTAACAGAAACAGCACCTCATTAGTCTATCGCATATTTTTCTTTGTGTTTATTTGGCTGAGTTCTTCTGTAACTTATGGCTACAATCAGATTTCACATGAAAAGATAAAATCTGATTTAATCGGTCAAATCATCTACGAGCCTTCTAGCAATGGTTATTTCCCAACAAGTTGGCGATGGGAACTTGAACCCGGCGAAATTCTTGACATACAAATACTTGATCAAGAAACAGATTATTATCATCAATATATCACAATTTGGGTTGCTCTTAATAGAGGTTCTATACGAATTAACGCAGAGATGGAAATCACCTATACAACTAGTGGCGTTTTAAAGTCTTCAATTGTCAAGAGTATAAGTATTCCAAAGCAAAGGGATTATTCCCAATATGTATCTCTAGAAATAGATGATACTTTTTTACCAATGTTAGTACTATACAATAACTGCAACACGACACTATTTGTAGGTGGAGAATACCAACTAACATCTGGAGAAAGTTATAAATTTGGATGTATAGTTGAGCCTCTATCATCCAAATCAATCGTAATGGGAAGTATAGACACTTATAGCATTCATTTTGCATATCTGAAATAACGGAACTCGCATAGATGTGTTCCATAATAATAGCTACTATATAAAACATATGAAACTAGAAGAAATACTTATTCCTAAGGTACAAGAAGCAGTAAAGACCTTGTACGGCGTAGAGATTACCCCTGCGCAAGTGCAGTTTCAAAAAACGCGCGCTGAGTTTGAGGGCGACATCACACTCGTGGTCTTTCCTTTCGTAAAAGCGGCTCGCAAAGCCCCAGCAATGGTGGCACAAGAGGTAGGCGAAGCGCTCATCGCCTCATCGCCTAATAGCCTCATAGCCTCATTTAACGCAGTGCAAGGTTTCCTTAATCTTTGTATCGCACAAAGCTACTGGGTAGAGCAACTGCAAGAGATTGCCCAAAATGACAGTTTTGGACAATTATCTCGCCTTTCGCCTGATAGCCCTATCGCCTCATCGCCTAAGAAGCCCCTCATGATGGTAGAATACTCTTCGCCTAACACCAACAAACCGCTGCACCTCGGTCACGTGCGCAATAACCTACTCGGTTATTCCATCGCCAAGATCCAAGAGGCCAACGGCTGGAACGTAGTGAAAACCAATATCGTCAACGACCGCGGCATTCATATCTGCAAGTCTATGCTGGCTTGGCTCAAGTTCGGCAACGGCGAGACACCAGAGACCAGCGGTAAGAAAGGCGACCACCTCATCGGCGACTACTATGTGCGCTTCGATGTAGAGTACAAAGCGCAAATCAAAGAGCTCATGGCGCAAGGTATGGACGAGGAGACTGCTAAGAAAGAAGCACCACTCATCAAAGAGGCACAGGCCATGCTTGTGAAATGGGAACAAAACGACCCTGAGGTGCGCGCACTATGGCAGAAGATGAACGAATGGGTATATGCGGGTTTTGACGAAACATACAAGCAAATGGGCGTTGGCTTTGACAAGATCTACTACGAAAGCGACACCTATCTCGTGGGCAAAGGCGAAGTAGAACGCGGCCTCGCCAAAGGCGATTTCTACCGCCGCGAAGATGGCTCTGTTTGGGCTGACCTCGCGCAAAACGGACTTGACGAGAAGCTTCTCCTTCGCGCCGACGGCACATCCGTATATATGACCCAAGATATCGGCACCGCCAAACTGCGCTTCGAAGACTACCCTATCGACAAGATGGTGTATGTCGTTGGTAATGAGCAGGAATACCACTTCAAAGTGCTCAGTATCCTCCTCGACCGCCTCGGCTTCCCATTCGGCAAGGAGTTGGTGCATTTCTCTTACGGCATGGTCGAACTCCCTAACGGCAAGATGAAGAGCCGCGAGGGTACGGTAGTCGATGCCGACGACCTCATGGCACAGATGATTGCAGACGCCAAAGAGATATCCAAGGATAAAGTCAATACCCTACCCGACATCACCGAAGCAGAAGCCGACGAGATTGCTCGTATGGTAGGTCTGGGTGCGTTGAAGTACTTTATCTTAAAGGTAGACCCACGCAAGAACATGCTCTTCAACCCAGAGGAGAGTATCGACTTCAACGGCAACACAGGTCCGTTTATCCAATACACCTACGCCCGTATTCAGAGTGTCCTCCGCAAAGCGGAGAGCCTCTCGCCTCTCGCCTTATCGCCTCTCGCCTTGTCGCCTAAAGAACTTGCTCTCATCCAACGCCTCGTAGATTATCCTGCGGCTGTGCGTCAGGCAGGCGATGAGTTCTCCCCTGCGGTGATTGCGAACTATGCATATGCTTTGGCATGCGACTTCAATAGCTTCTACCACGACCATAGTATCCTCAACGAGGCAGATGCCGACAAACGCGCCCTACGCCTTATGTTGGCACAAAACGTGGCTAAGGTCATCAAGAGTGCTATGTCCCTCCTCGGCATCGAAGTCCCCAACCGCATGTAACCATTAAAACCTTTAGAACTTTTAGAACAGCCCGTCAGGGCGATTAAAACTATACAATTATGTACGGAGAATTTCAAAAACACCTGCAAAGTATCCTCGACGATATTCGTGAGGCAGGATTGTATAAAAACGAGCGCGTGATTATCACGCCTCAATCCTCTGCCATTCAAGTAGAGGGCGGAAAGGACGTCATCAACTTCTGCGCCAACAACTACCTTGGTCTCGCAGATAACCCCGAACTCATCCAAGCAGCCAAAGACCGCATGGATGCGCGTGGCTATGGTATGGCATCGGTGCGTTTCATCTGCGGTACGCAGGACACCCATAAGCAACTCGAGCAAGCCATCTCCGACTTCTTCGGCACCGAGGACACTATCCTCTATGCCGCTTGTTTCGATGCCAATGGGGGTTTGTTCGAGCCACTCCTCACCGACCAAGACGCCATCATCTCTGATGCGCTCAACCACGCCTCTATCATCGACGGCGTGCGCCTCTGCAAGGCAGTACGCTATCGCTATGCTAATGGCGACATGGCGGACCTCGAGGAACAACTGAAGAAGGCGCAAGCACAACGCTTCCGCATCATCGCTACCGATGGCGTGTTCTCTATGGATGGTAATGTCTGCCCATTGGATAAGATCTACGAGTTGGCACAAAAATACGATGCCCTCGTGATGGTGGATGAGAGCCACTCTGCAGGTGTGGTAGGCAAGACAGGTCATGGTGTCACCGAGCGTTATGACCTCCGCGGCAAGATTGAGATTATCACGGGTACGCTGGGCAAGGCCTTCGGCGGTTCAGTAGGTGGCTTCACCACAGGTAAGAAAGAGATTATCGACCTGCTTCGCCAACGTAGCCGTCCATATCTCTTCTCCAACTCTATTCCTCCATTGATTGCAGCAGCAGGCCTCAAAACCTTTGAGATTTTGACTCGCAGCAATGAACTCCAAGACCGCTTGCACGCGAATACCGAGTACTTTATCACCAAGATGAAAGCCGCTGGCTTTGATATCAAGCCAACCGAATCGGCCATCTGTGCTGTGATGTTGTACGACGCTCGTTTGAGCCAAGAGTTCGCTGCGGCATTGCAAGAAGAGGGTATTTATGTAACGGGCTTCTACTATCCAGTAGTGCCTCAGGGTCAAGCGCGTATCCGCGTCCAACTCTCTGCTGCCCACACTACCGAACAACTCGACCGCGGTATCGAGGCCTTTATCAAAGTGGGCAAAGCCCTCAATGTTCTAGAGTAACTTATCAGTTATAGTTCATACATAAACAAGCGCATTGTCCTCATGGCGATGCGCTTGTTGTATAGTACAATTATTAAGATTTCCTTCCCTTGTACCGTCCCTATTGCTCTCGGGTAAAAGACCAAGGAAGAACCAAAGACGAACCTAGGATGAACCTACCAACTCCCAAACTCAAAAAAGTACTTTTGTTAAGTGAAGGAGTGCGACGGAACGCACTCCGAGTATTGCGCCCGAAAAGTCCCCACTTTGAGGATTATGCGCAATACATAGAATGGCGCGACCCTTGCGGTCACGCAGCCGTATGGCTATAGGGTAGTGCCGTACAGGGTAGGCACGACTGCCTAATGCGTGATATTTGGTGTGCTTACCTGTAAAATGCTTTTTCTTAAGATTTTCCCTCTCTTATACCTTGCCTTATTCCACCGAGAGAACTCCGACCGACGACCGAGAGATGAAGAAGTGCCTCGGATGGCACTTCGAGTATTGCGCCCGAACTATCCCCATAGTAAGGGAAAAGCGCAATACATAGAATAAAAAGAGAACCCCGACTCAACTCTCTGCCCACAAAAAAGCACGTTTCTTAAGATTGGCTTCCTAAAAAAGTTGACTCCCTTCCTAAAAAGGTTGACTCAATACCTAACAAAGTTTCCTCATTTTGAAGTATACTTTGCGGTTCCGCCCGCAAAATTCTCCCGCCTCTACACCTTACACTTTACACCTTACACCAGAAAAATTGCTACCAAAAAGCGATTTTTCTTGCACATCTCAAAAAAAAAGTGTATCTTTGCGGCCGAAAACCAGAAAGCCCTATTTTAAGCGATGGGACAAAGTTTGTTTTGAATTATTTACTTAAAATTATTTAGGATGTAATATGAAAATAAAATCGTTTCAGATATCTAATTTCAGAGGATTGCACAACATTGAGATTAAAGAACTTGATAATCAATCAAACTTATTCCTTGGTGTCAATGGTGCTGGTAAGTCTAGTATATTGGATGCTCTTTCATGTCTGTTATCTCGCTATACAAAACGTATTGCAAGTTCAAATGGACTAGGAGGTAATGATATTGCAATTGATGATATTTCTATTACATCTAAGGAAGGAACTTCTATTTCTTTGACTATAGATAACGGCATTACATGGACTTTATACCGATCTAGAGAATTGGTTAAAGAAGGCAAGTCTGATTTGTCACAACTCAACCAGTATCTTAAAGAAATTAGGAATAAGTTAGCGCATAATCCACTTACAAATCTCCCTGTTGTTGTTCACTATAAAGTTAATCGTGCCGTAGCTTCAATCCCGTTGAAGATTCGTAAGTATAAATCCACTTCATTGCCCGTTGAAGTATATGCTAATGCTTTAGATGGCAATGCCTTATTTCGAGATTTTTTCTCTTGGTTCAGAGAAGAAGAAGATATTGAGAATGAAAGAATAAGAGATTTTCGAAACTATAGAGATCCAGGTTTGGAGGCTATTCGTAAAGCCATGTATTCTATTTTTCCCGAATATACTGATATGCGCGTTAAACGCCATCCTCAATCTTTGCAAATCAAAAAAGGTGATAAGCAATTAAAACTTAACCAGCTTTCAGATGGAGAAAAATGTTATATTGCATTGGTTTGTGATTTAACACGACGTCTTACACTAGCTAACCCCTCTTTGCAAGATCCTTTACAAGGAAGTGGAATAGTCCTCATTGATGAAATTGATTTACATCTTCATCCACAATGGCAATTGTCGATTATTACTAAACTTACGACTACATTTCCAAATTGCCAATTTATATTCACAACTCACTCTCCTATAGTGGCATCTGATACAAAAGGTAAAGTTTATGGTTTAGAAGATGGAAACCTTATACCTCTAAAAACATTTGGACGAAATGCAGATGTGATTTTAGCGGAAATTTTTAAGGTCCCAAATCCACGCAATCAATATGTACAGGAGTTAATTGAAGATGCGTATGGGGCGATTTATTCAAATAATCAAGAATCACTGAACAAAGTAATTGATGAGTTGGTAAGCAACAATGCAGATGAGTTGGATATTGCACGGATTAGGTTAGAGTGGACTCGATGGAATAAAAGCAATATTACAAAATGAAACATATCATAAAGAAACTAGAACCAGTGGGATTGGAATACGCCCGTCAACACAATTTGAATTGGGATGAGTTTCATGAGCAATGTCATGATTCATATGTTGCTTGTCGCATACAAGCACATGAGGAACAAGTAGGAGAGTGTGCTTATACGGGAATGCCTTTGAATGATAGTGCGAACATCCATTTAGATCATTTTAAGAAGAAATCTATTTACCCTAATTCAACTTTTGATTGGAATAATCTTTTTGCAGCAATTAAGAATCATCAATTTGGTGCTGATTATAAGGATAATTATATTGATGGTGAAAATGCAGCAAATGTTTATCCCAAATTGCTACACCCAGCATTAAATGATCCTACTTTGTTTTTTTGGTATAGTAATACTGGAAAAATTGAACCTAAATCAGGTTTAGGAGATATTGATAGAGAGAAAGCAATAACAACTATTGCTGTGTTCAATCTAAACAATGAAACTCTGCTTTCTCGTCGGCGTGAACTATTCAAAATTCTTCAATGCTATCAGGAACTTACGTTGGATGAAACTCTGTCTGCATTAAAAACATATGGATTTTCTTTTGTAACGTGTGCTTTTTATCAAAATCAGAATAACGATTAAATCTTTTTAGATAAAGATTGTGACTAAGGAACTAGCATAATATAGCAAACATGGGTATAAAGAATAGTTATCATTACTCTTAATAAAAACATTTTCAGCCTATGAGTAAACCAGCATCGTAAAGGCGATGCATGACATAAAGATTAATAGCGTTTTAGCCGACACTTGGGTCTTGAAAACTGGACACTTTTGAGATACCTACCAAGAACAAGCCAAAATGCTCACGTTAGTAGCGTGGGCTTTGTTCGTAGATATTTGGTAGGTTAGGTAGTCCAGAATTCCTCAAGACCCAGATTGAAGCAATACATTGCTCCACGCTTTTCTTTTGTAAATATCTTAATAACCTATAAAATAATAACAGTATGAAACGACTTGTCTTTATCTTATGTGCAATTAGTCTATGCACACTTACTGCCTGTCAGAAATCTCTGCAGCAGATTATTACAGAAGTTGAACCTGCAACATGCACTATCTACACTTATGATGAATATGGTTCACCAAGTGGGTCTGGTTCTGGATTTTTTATTGAATCCAATGGTGTCGGCGTAACAAATTGGCATGTGTTGGATAAGTCAATAAAAGCCATTGTCAAAATGCCTAATGGCAATCAATATGAAATTGATTCTGTGCTATGTGCATCAGCAAAAAAGGATTTACTCGTATTTAAAATTAAGAATACCAATAACACAATATTCCCTTGCGTTACTTTCTGCACAGAAAAACCAATAAAAGGAGATGCTGTTTATAATATTAGTGCGCCATTCGGATTAGAGTCGTCTGTATCAGAAGGTATTTTAGCTTCATATCGCGAAAATAACCAAGGAGAATTAGTGCAAGTTACATCTCCATTATCTCCAGGGTCTAGTGGAAGTCCGTTGTTAGATACAAAAGGAAATGTGTTTGCTGTTACAAGTTTCAAAAGAAGAGGTGGAGAAAATGTCAGCTTTGGCGTAGTAGTGGATAAAGAGTTTCGAAAACAATTAGACACGAAAGAATTTTATAAGAAAAACCGTAAGTTTAACTCAAGCAAGTCAGATTACATTCTCCTCAACATTATGCCAGATCGTGGGGCAGACTTGGTACTGAACGCTATAGAGTTTGGTTCTGCTGCAACAACATTGTATTTGACATACACTAACATGCATCTTTCTTCCATAACAAATGGTTGGTATTTGTGGTGCGAACTGAACAAAAAAGATAAAGGTTTCTTTATTGAAGATAAAGATAGCAAACAGCGTTATTATGTCACTTCTTCTTCATTAGAAATAAGTAAAGAGAAGTCTAAAGCCATTGGCTTGGCTGAAGTTGTACAATTTAAAGTACATTTTCCTGCTATTAAAAACACACTATCTAATATCGATGTTAGATGGGGCGAAGATGGTCGAGAAGCACAATTTACTGACATTAATCTTGATGAGTATCGTGAACATCTATCCATAGATGATTTTGCATATAATCGTACTTATGCTTTGCAATGTACAACAGAAGGTGGAGATTTTGCCACTACAATCTCAATGCTTACAGAATTGTTAGACGAGAACCCAGCGGATGTTATTTCATTGAATATGATGGCTATTCTATCTTATTTGATTGATAATAATACTGATGCACGCTATTATCTAGATGAGGCAATTGATCAGAATCCAAACGACGAGTTAGCATATCTCAATCGTGCAACAATGAGTGAATATGATGAAGATCTGGATGCAGCTATAAGTGACATTTCACAAGCGATTAACCTTGTGCCACAGCAACCAGACTATTATGTTATTCGTGCCACTTATTATTATCAAAAAGAAGAATATAAGAATGCCTTAGAAGATTTGGATAAATGTTTGGAAGTTTCAGAGAAAGAGGATGGTTTTGCAGATGATCCTTATTTCTACGAATTGAGAGCGTA
>JAZNKZ010000038.1:0-15616 GCA_045578815.1 Paludibacteraceae bacterium | reverse complement strand
CAATAATATCCTTAATGGCTAAAAATAAGTATATTTGCAGTTGAATTCTAAAACAATAGACACTATGAAGGAATTGGTAGCAAAAATCAATGAGGCATTCGAGGCATTCTCAAAGGATGCTACGTTGCAGGTAGAGAAAGGTAACAAGGCTGCCGGAACTCGTGCTCGTAAGGCTTCATTGGAGCTTGAGAAGTTGATGAAGGAGTTCCGAAAAGTCTCTGTCGAGGCCAGCAAGAACTAATCTCTCCCTCATTCGTGTAGCTGGACTACACACCACATAGTTATAGAAGAAAGCGTTAGCTTTTGCTTTGCACCCCTAAATTCTGGTAAAATTTATGAACTCGCAAGGCGAACAGTTAATGCTCACGATTTGCGTGGGCTAATCTGTTTGCGAGTTTGGTTTACCAGAGCCATGGGTGCAGCAGGTTATGTCCCACGCTCTTCGTTTTGGCAAATATCGTGCTCAAAGGGACATTGAGCCACTAAATAAATTCGGGGCAATGATATTAGATGAACTATTGGCAATACCTGCAGATGCTACCACTGCTACTATTCAGGGTGTAGAGATGCAGATTATCTCGGCCGACCAAGCAGACAAGATGCTTGAGGCGGACACAAATGATGAGAAGACTCACGAGTGCATCTTGAAGAACGGACGATTCCTATTTGAGTCGGAGAACGGCAAACTCAAAGCACTATACAAAGTTTTATAGCAAAAGTGCGTCCCGAAAGACGCACTTTAACTTTGCAGGAGGCTCTTACTTATTTAATACCTAATGCCTTAAAAGCGGCATCGACAGGATCAGAATAGACCTCCAAGCTAAATTTAGAAATTAAATCAGCTGGGACTTTTGAATATTGGATCATATCTGCCACAGGTATTAGTATTCTTTTTGCGCCTGCATCTTGCGCTATTTGTAACGCACCAGCCAAATCACTTGTTGGAATAATTGTCCCTCCAATACTCATCGAGCCCAAAACGCACATTTGGCTTTGAATACTGCGTTCTGTTATACCAGAAACTAACGATATAAACACTCCTAACTCAAGGCCTTCAAGCGTTCCGATACCGTTGATATCTGTTGCCTTCATATGAAGTTCACAATCTGAGAACTTTGCGCTTTGTGAAATCCTTGCAAGATTAGAACGGCAATAATTCACGGCCTCTTTAAGTTCATCGCTTATCTTGCTACCACTTCCAAATCCTGTATGAGTAAATTTACCATTGCCAGGCATTACCTGCAAATCAAGTCTCACTAGGCCTAGATTACCGTCTCCTGGTTGGTGCGCAATGCTATACAATGATCCAGGTTGGAGATCTCCTTCTGGGATAAGAGCAGAACCTCCATTTTCAGGGGTGTTGACATATCGCTCTTCTCCATCTTCCAGGTCAATGTAGCTGAAATGCACATCGTAAAATTCTAATCCACCAATTTTTTTAAGTTGCTCCTTAATGCGCCTTCTTCCGATAAGAGCATATTCTAAACAAAGACGAACATCTTCCTTGTCGAAGTTACCGTCTGGGAATAGGAGCTTAAGAAGGCCACTTACGGTCTTCTTGACTGCAATTACATCGCGTTGATTCAGGTCCTTACCCAATCTGAAGTATTTTTGAATAGCGTCACTAAAACTTCGTTTTCGCATCTCTCTAAGACACTCTGAAAAGTAGTCAGAAATAAAGCCATAGGCATCAGTGAAGAATTCAGGCTTCATCTTTGGTATTTCCCAACCTGGCAGATAGTGGTGAAAACGGTCAAAGAATGCCGTGTCGATCATATCCTTTGGGAATGGAGACAAGAGATGGCTTACTTTAACGAGGTTCTCAATACTACCATTGATGTTTCCTACAAAAACCATTGATGCATTGGCATTGATACTCTCTTTCCCTCTACTAAAGGAACCATTAGCCATATAGCCTTTCATTATTTGGATACCATCTTTGTCTTTAAGGTTAATACCTGCAACCTCATCAAACGCTACGACATCCCAAGTTCCAACCAATCCTACTGTATGTCTACCCATATTGTAGAACAGATTGGCTACCGTAGTCTGACCGCCAGAAATCAAGATTGAGTAAGGAGATAATTCATCGTAAACATATGACTTTCCTGTGCCTCGTGGTCCTAACTCACAAATGTTATAATTGTTCTCCACGAAAGGTATCATACGAGCCACCAAGTGCCATCTGGTTTGTTCATCAAGATTAGATGGCTCCATACCGACACTTCTACATATAACCTCAATCCACTCTTCTAACGAGAAGTATTTCCTGTTATCAATATACTCAGCCAAGTCTGTTGCTGGCATCTGGATAGGTTTCAAACTTAGTATCTGGAAAGGACTACCTTTCGTGTTTTCATCATAGTTGTATTCCATATCTATGATGCACCAAATACCTCCACAAAGAAGTTTTTCATACTTCTTTATGTAACTATCGTCAATATGAAGACGGCTAATATTAATATTGAATATTTGGCCCTCGTAGCAATCAGTATGCTCATTCAACTTTGCCGATACCTTATCAATGATTTTATAATGCCCTCTTTCGCGGATTTTAGATTTAATCTTTTCCGCTTCATCTGGTCGCACAAAGTTATCGGCTAAGACTTGCTTAACCATAGCTACGCCACGCTCTATATCCTCTTGATTGTCTGTTGCGCAATACATGCCCAACAAATACTCAAGTACATAACTTGGGACATTCGCACCTTCTTTGATGCTTTTGGTAAGATCCTTACGAACTACCTTACCTGCGTAATATTCATTAAGTTTTGAATCTAATGTATCCATAATTACCACTCAACTTCAAACATTACCTTCACTTTGTATACTTCTTCTCTATACGGAGCGTATTGGTCAGTGTTTTCAATTTGACGCTCCATTCTCAAAACAACCTCCTGGCCATTCAACTGCGAGATAGTATTCTTAAATCTAAATGTATGCTTTTGTTCACGCTGCAATGAATCGTTGCTTGTGCTATCAAAAGTCATCACAACAGAATCAGAGACAATTTCGCCTGCTGAATCGTAGAAACCAAGACGAAGCGTAACACCTTTTGTCTTTTCGCTTGCTATATCTACTTGATATAACTTTACTGAAAGGCTTGCGGTTGTTATATTTGCCTGCTTACCGAGTATATCTACATTTACCTGACCAACATCAGTATTCTTCTTAATGTTGATATGAAGAACTGGTACTACAATCTCCTGTGGCATACTGCCTCCATGAATGAATCGACTTCCTGAGCCTTGCTTTCTGATACGGTTTATACCCTTGCATACTTGAATATCAACGCCTGGTTTTAATCCGACCTCCTCGCTTCTCCAACTCTTTGCACCATTACCGTCCCACAATCCAGAACCGATTACAAATCTTCTATTCTCGATATAACATGTTCCTCCCTGAGCCTTGAAGTCCGTAAAATCTGTTTCGTCAAGAGTCTCATTCTGGTATATGTATCCGTGATCGGATGTTATAAGTATGTTATATCCATTGACATCTCGGATGTATTTTACGAGTCGAACAATCTTGTCCATTTCGTCCTCTGTGGCCTTAAATACATTCTTCTCGGTCGCCAAAGAGTCTCCAACTTTGTCAATTGTGTTACTATAGATGTATATCAGATCATAATCCTTAACCCAGGCTCTGCCATTAGTTATGGCTAGCAAGTCGTCTGCTTTAATAGCAATACTCCTCGCTACTGTAGTCTGAAGCACTTTGGTACGATTATCTGTTCCTCGAGTACTTCTGCCGTCAGCGAATACCTCATCATTTTCTTTCTCGAAAGATAGTTGCTTATGAGGCAACAGAGCAGCCATTCCTAATTGAGTGTACGATGGCAGCACACTCAACAGTGGAGCTCTCATATTACACTCCATTCTATTTTCGTGAGCGATACGCTGCTGCAACTCGACCATCGTCTCATATCTAAGAGCATCGCTAATTATCACGAACACACGCTTACCCTTGTTGATTAACGGAGCAACTTCGTATGCATAGAATGAGCGTTGTGAGAAAATGCTGTCAATACCCCAAGTCTGCATATCATCAACCATTGGCTGCCATTTTTTTGCCAACTCAGATAGAAACGCATTGGTGTATAATTGCTCAACTTTGGGGGTTATATTCGCAAGCAGGCTATTACTTTCCGACATATTTGCCTCACGGAAGTAATGTCTATAATGTTGGTCGATTGTATATATGTCATTTACATAGACATTGAAACCCTCTTTAATTGAGTTGATATGTAATCCACACATCTTTGTTTCAATCTCCTCAAACAATCTTCTCGCTTCGAGGAGCGCTAAGATTGTATGTTGGGCGATGTTAGAGAACAGCTTATTACGGCGGCTATCAACAATAGCCTCAACCTTTTCTGTTGTGATTGTACCATTACATACTTCTCTCTCCAAATGAAGAGCAATGATCTTATCAACGCAAGGGAATGTCTCGATTCTCACCAAGTTTTCGAGAGATTCGCCCTTAATTTGCTCCATCACATTGAGTTCAGTCTCCAACTGTTCTGCCCATTGCTTATATAGCTCGGCATACTGACGACTATCACGCCACTCGCGCATAAAGATTTGAGCCTCATTTGTGAGTCTACCGCGATTCAAGGCGCTATTCAGCTCTCCTTGAAACAACTCTATAAGCAGGCTCTTGATATCGTGTGCCTTATCATAGTCAATAGCATCTTTCACCATTGACCAATAATAACCGTCAAGATTATATTTTTTCAGACGAGTGATAATGTCAGCTTTCTTATTTGCGCACTCCGTAGCCAAGATATAGGTAATCTGGGCGAATGAGGGAGTTGTGCACCCGGTTGCTACCGTTAGTAATACATCAATAACCTCCTTCTTACCCATTCCTGAACGAATAAGCTTCACACACTTATTTCTGTTCTTAGCCTGCTTAAAGAACTCGTAGTGAGCCTCCACAACAGAGTTTTTTAATTCCATAGGGATATTGCACTCAGCAGCGTATATAGAAGCCATATCAGCAGCGAATATGACTCCTTCTTCCTGAAAATCGAGCAACCAATTATTCTCGTTTGTAGGCTTTGGACTTTTGCTATATATCACATACCCACGCTCAGGTTGATTCTCTCCACATAGAATGTGATGTTTGATGCTAAAGGGATTTCCTTCAAGCATCAACACCTCTACACCCTCAATGTTGAGACCTGTTGCGAACTCTTCCATAATTCCCTCCTCGTCATACCAAAAGATATAACGATGCTTATTGAAGAGATCGCTTAATATGCCTTGTATCTTTATGTTATTTGAATCGCTCATTATGTTTTGCGAATATTAGTTTAATCTCTTTTAGCGACACCTTCGGCTTTTAGCGTCTTTATCAATTTATTAATCCAGTATACTATACATCCCAACTCCGCATTATAATCTTCAAGTACAAGCGCGAACGAAGATTCGGCCCTTCTCAAATCCATTTTTGGAGATGATGAGTCTCTGAATCTTTCTGCAGAGAGCGCTACCATATCTATCAAACCTTTGATTGTTTCCACCTCATTTTGTAACTCTTCTTGGAGGAGAGCATTTATTTCAATGGGCATATGATAGCCATCCATCATTGCACGCTCAGCTAATCGTATTGCTTCAATGTGAGTTTCTGAAATAATAGGAATTAATCCTTTAAACTGCATTTTACACATATTTATCGCAAGCTGGAATGCATTAGCCTGTTTATCAATATGTTTATCAGCAATCTTCTTGTCTACTCCGTCCTTATGCAATTCGACAAATTGGGTCATTTGCTTAAGATGACGCTTGTGCTTCTCGTCCAGTTGGTCTAAAACGAGCCTGCTATTTGAGATTGTTTCTGCACAATTTTCGAGTAGCTCGTTCCAATATTCGACATCGCAAACATCATCGTCATCCATATCAGGCAGTTCAAACTCTGTCTGGTATGTGTCGATTATAGCATTTAACTCGTCAAGTGAATCCTTGTTGAGCAGATGAGTATTTGATATCGTAATTTTATAATGCTCCTCTTTTTTGTTTCTCTTAATATTGCGTTTTTTCAGCAGTTCCCAATATATTGTTTCATCATTAGGATTGCAATAAGCCAATATAACAGGAATACTTGACGACAGCCAGTAATCGTAATGGGTTTTATCAATGTAGTAGACAAAGTTTCCATTACGATCTATATGGATGTTTCCCTCTCCAGTTTTTAGTTGAACAGAAATATATTTAGCGGTAGGATTACCATCTATTACCTGTTCTATGGTTGCATCTATTCCTACGTCAGGTTGTGCCACCTCACGACAAATCCATCCTAACTCTTTTGGGATACAACGCTTTAGGACTGCAACACCAATATCATTGGTGGGTGTATATCTGCTACCGTTACTCATCACTCTTATCCAAACCCTTAATTGGCTCTACCAATGGGTAGAACTTCGGATAGTTTACTCTCACACCATCATCGAGATCGATGCTTAAACGCTGACTGGCCATCTGTACCAATACCTGCTCGAACTCTTTCAGCTCACGAATCTGGTCGGCATACTCCTCGGCACTCTTTCGTGCTCTGTTTCGCTGTGCCTGACTGAGGTCATCGCGCAATGACAAATCTTCTGCCTCGATATGCTGCTGCTCAATCTTTGAAATGTATGGCACTACATAGTCAGCGTGGAGTTTCGAAAGCGTATCGCTCTCTATACGGTGCATATATACCAAAGCCTTGAAGTACCCCTTCTTGCGCTTATCTCCCATCTTTGATGAGAACATCCAGTAGATAGGACGCTTCTGGTACATCTTTCCGTCAATGTGGTCGTTGAAGAAATCCTTAAATAGATACTCACGCAGTGGCTTACCCAACTTCTCGTCTATGTAGCGGAGGTTTGCTTGGAAATGCTCTTCGCCAAAAATCAACTTGATTGCCTGCTCAATACGCACAGTCATATCATCCGGGAAGTATTCACCTGCGAGGATTGGCACCATACCGTCATCGTCTATCTCAATTCTGCCTTCGGCACCATTCTCTACACCCTCTACTTTCACGCCGAGCGTTGTGAGATCCTGATGTTGGCTAGCAATAATAAGTCCTGGCTTGTCGATACTGTATCGACCCATATAGCAACCTACAAGGTAGCTGATGAGTTGTTTGATGACAATATCCTCGTGCCACACAATCTCACCATCCTCGATGCTGATTTCACCCTTTTGAAGAATAGTAACCTCTTCTAATGGTACATCAGGTGTAAGTTCATCTTGCAAACCGTAAATTTCAATAAACTGGCGATTCAGCTCCTCTTCGTTAGCGTGCAATTTCAAGAAATTCGCCGTCCAAACAGCCTTGTAGGACTCCATTACATCAGCCAGGAGTTGGTAACTACTATTGGCCAATCTAATTAACTCATTCGCTTGGAAATCCCACGAAGTTTCGTGTGCATCCCAATCGGATTTAGAAGTTGAGATATTGGAATTTACCAAATCCTGAATAAATAATTTTTGTTTTTCATTATTCGGTATAAAAAAGGGTATTGAAGATATTACTTCCGCTCCATTGTTCAGAGTCGGGTTCATTATTTTCAAAATACTTTGAAGGACAATGCTATTGATATAACCTAAAAAGAAAGTCTCTTTTATATTAGACCGAGAGAAAAGACTTGCAATAGCATGTTCGAAAAGCATGCCCTCTCCATAATATCGACAGCTTAATTTGCCTGAGGAAATAGCATTCCAACATATCCCAGGAATATAGTATAAATGCATTTTTGTATAACCAGGTCTATGCATACTGTCTCGAAGACTCCAATCAATTATCGATTCTAAGTTACCGTACCATCGTCTAAATCCACCACCATTTGTGATTGGAACATACTTTCTATCAGAAGAAAGATATTCTTCTTGTGAATGACAGTTAAATGCGATTTTAGGATAAGACGGTTCATACCATTGACGCATAAATCGAGGATTGTCGCCTGAAGAAAGTCCTGATTTACATTCCGCGTAAGTACCGATATATTTTTGACAATCAAATGCATCCATTATCTTTTCGCTTATCCAATAACCAATAGGCGAGCCAGGGATTTTCTCAAAGTTAGATTGACTAATACCATAGAAGCCATAATCTCTTCTTAAGAAAGTGTATTCCTTTTCACTGCTATTTTTCCCATCAACCAAACGATAGTAAATTCCACCATTGTCAGTAGGCTTATGATTAGCAATTGTAAATGTTGCACACTGCACCACCTCGCCTCCAATTTCATCAAATGCATGGGGACCAAGGTGAAGAAGCGAATCAATGCTATATTTCTTTAATATTACTTTGCGAAGTTCTTCATAGGAAGATAAGAACATCCACGACTGCATATTAATCATACTAACCTTACCATCGACTGGAGCGAAATCAAGGCAACGCTCCATAAAGGTCGCCATAGTATCCGCCTTACTATTAGGATAGTTAGTCTGAATGTAAGTCTTCAACACATCACAGAATCCTTTGCCCAGGTATGGTGGATTGGTAACTACACAGTGATACTTAGCAGAGAGAAACTCCGCCTGCCTTTTAAGCAGTTGTTGTGTTCTACCGAATAGGCCTTCTTCAACCCTTATTCTTGCACACTCTTCAGGCTTGATAAGCAGAAGTGAACCAATAGTATCAACATTCTCGAATTGCCACATATTGGACTTTGCACTCCAAGCCCCTGTTGACTCGATAACATTACGGTCAATGGCTTTAAGGGCAATAACATTCGGCAGCACAGCTCTACGGAGGTAACGGCTCTGATAAGCACGAGCCTTCATCGTAAGAGCAAAACTTGCCAACTGATAACAACGATGGTCGATATCGATACCATAGATGTTGTTTGTAAGAATGAGCGAAGGAATCTCCCTTGTTTGATAGCCCTCCTCCTCGTACATCTTGCAGAAGAGGTCGAACGCATATACCAATACGTGACCACTGCCCATACAAGGGTCGATAAACTTTATATCTGTAACCGACTTAATATCCTCGGGTATGGTGTCTGTTTGGCCTTCAGGTGTTGGGATATAATATGGCATCTCCTTGATCAAAGCGCTATCGGGGTGAAGCGTCATCCAGATACGACCAAGAGAGTTCTCAACCATATAGCGAACAACCCAGTGAGGAGTAAACAGCTGTGTAGCGGCCGCCTGCTCGTCACTCTTCAATCCACCTTTCTTCGATTTCTTTGTCTCAGCATCTGCCTTGCGGTCGGTAATATAGAACTGATACAACCAACCCATAATCTCTACATTCTGGCAATCCTCATCGGTCATTGCTCTACGAATATCAGAGACGAAACTCTGCTCAGATAGCAAATTATCAGGTAATAGCAATTCTGTATAGTCGAGAATCCGCTCGAAGAGGAAAGGCATTGAACCTCCCCAATAGTTACACGATGCTACCAACAAGCGCTTATACAACTTTGCTTCGGGCTGCAACAAATCATCGGGAGTGATGCGAAGATCCTCATCAACACTGCCACCCATTGCCTCTTGCAAGATTTCAGGGCGCATTTGTCCTGCTGCCGGCGTAACGACCATAGGTGTGGTGTAGCCATTGGCATCCATAAAGCGGAGTGCCATAACTCGGTTGAACCAAGTGTAAGCAACCTCCTCGATAACCATATCCTTACCTTTATGTTCTATCTGATAATTCAGATTAGCAATCTCGCTTTCGTAACCTCGCAATTCGGCGGTATCCTGCGTAAGAACAAAATCTAATTTCGTCCTTACTTGGGATAGAAGTTTTAATCTGGTCTGCTGGGCAAAAACCTTTAGTGCAGCAGTGTTAGTAGCCATATCAATTTACAAAAAACTAGTTCAACATAATATTCTTGTTCTGGTGGATATAATCCAACATCTTCTTTTTGAGCTCATCGATGTATGCCTCTACATCAGCCTCGGTTTCAAGAATTTGTTTGTTGAATGAAATATCCATTGCAGTAGCCTTACGGACAATAGTCTTAACCGGGCGTATCGGAGTATTATCAACCGCTGCTGGAGTATTGTCTGTTTGTGCGGCTGTAGCCTTGCGACTTTCGGCATCCTCCACCCACTTATTGATGGACCTGAGACTATTGTTATAGGCATTCTCAATATCGGTGTGCATTGCTTTTAGGTTACCGATATATCTCTCATCTTTAGCCTTGCTTTCGAGCGTTGAGAAGAACAACTCTATCTGCTTACGCAACGAGTCATCAATCAAGTCAAAAGCAGGAATACTCTTGATGCTGGTCAGTCTCTCGGCAATGAGATTCAAAACCTCGTTTTGGGCCTCAGCCTGCAGAGCCTTAATCTCCTCACCAATGGTCGTAAGAGCCTCGTTAGCACGAGTCATCTCCTTCCAAGGCTGCTTGCTCTCAAAGATCTCGCCTATAATAGCGATATTCTCCTGTGATACATAACCCAAGTTTGCCTGATTGCCTCGTTTCATGGTTTCGATGCGAGTGAAAATATTAAACTGCGCACCCTTGATAAATGAAACTATCTCATCAGCAACATCCAATTTGTCATCAAGGATGTCCTCAAGCTTGCCTATATTCTGATAGAGGCTTGGATATACCATCGATGAAACGGTCTTCAATGAAGTAATGATAGCGTCAAGAGGCTTAACAAACTCATATCGATTTCTCGACGCAACGGCCTGCAAATCCTCGACCTCAATCTTCATTCTTTCAATGAATGCACCGTGGACATCTTTTGCACTTGATGCAACACAGCTCTCATCATTAAAGAACTCCTTGTACAAGTTCTTCAACTTGGTTATCTGTGATGCTGTGATGGTCTCCTCAATATCTACGATGGTATTCTGCTGTTGCATTGAATTAGTCAATGCAGAGTAAATGTCTCTTTCGGCAACAATATTTCCATTGCTGCGGAAAGAAATCTTATCCATCTTATATAGTTTGGCGATGATGCAGAGAATGGCAGTCTCATACCAACCGTATGTGCCTCCACGGAATACATCAACAAGGTCCTTAACCTTAGTTCGCACAGCCATTCGCTTCTGTTTGCTTATCTCATTGAAAATCTCAGTACTGCAAACATCTGCATCAAGGCTGCCGAATAGTGTACCGCTCGTGGTACTTGTGAGGATGCTTCTAAGCATTGAATCATCGTAATCAATGGTAAGCATCTTCAAGTTGGTGTAAACCTGCTCAACAAGGCACTTCATACCATCAGCCAAACGATTCTTAATGTCTTGCGACCTGATATCAGTCAGTTCCTGACCAGCAATATACAATCGAGCCGATTTAGTCAGTTCGGTTAACTTACCAACGATTGCTTCACGACGACGGCTATTTACGCGACGCTTATCTGAGATGATTTGCTGACGATAGCCATCATCATTACGAGATAACAAGCGTGTAAGACACTTATCCGCTTTCTTAAACATAACCAAATCCTCTGCGAGATATTTATCTTCGCCGAGAACAACACACAATTGATTTGCATGTTGCATAGAATACATACACATATTCTCGTGTGCTGTACTCAAAAGGCCGTTAAGAGGCGTAATGAAATGGATAAACATCTCCGAGTCCCTGCCATCCATAACCTCATCGACCATTCTGCCAAATGAGAAAATCTTGAAGTTCGAGAGTTTAATCTTCGAGTCCGAGAAAATCTCATCTCGGAAGATCTTCTTCAACTCCTCATTAGTAGCCTCGGGACGCAACTCCTCGTTCTTAATCTCAGTCTCGATATCTTTCTCCTCATTGGTCTGATAGTGGTACTCATCATTTGCTGCTTTCTCAATGTATGACTGTCGAACGAGTTTATTGAGGGCCTCTTGGATTTCACTACGATAAGCAGGGAAATCAGTATCAAGCGTTGGAAGCATCACTCGTGTAATATTATCCAATGTAGAAGGGAATCCCTTAACATACTTCAAGAGGAACAAAGCCTTCAACACCTTCAATGCAAGCTCGTCATTCAGGGTACGCTCCGCCTGCTGGATATCAGACGATATCTTTGTTTGCAATACACCTCGCAAACCCTCATACATATCGCAGAACTGAACAATCTGAGTTAGGTCCTTACCTTTGTAGAGTTTTGCTACATCTTGTGTGATTGTAAGCATTGAACGCTCGCCAACAGATTGTTGCTTTCCACTGAAAGCATTATTTTTACTCAACTCTATAATAGAAGCCTGCAACAAGTTGAATTGGTAATCCAAGAATGGGAAACATCTTGCAAACTGTTCATCATTCTTGTAGTTATTTCTAAACTGGCTTTGGTCACCGAAATTAAATAAGGTTCGAATAATGTTTTTCTGCTTGTCGTACTCCTTGCAGAGTATGCTTTGAGCCTCCTCGTTCTTCTCCAATAGGCGTCGCTGAATCACCTCATCAGCATTTGCACTGGTCAGGAAGATACGAGTTGTGAAGCGCCCCTGGATACGAGAGAAGTCATTTGACTGCTGGGCATTCAAATCACCTAATGTAGACTCCATATCCATCTGTGAAGTTACAACAATGAAGGCTCTACCATCAGTTTTGTCAGTCAGGCCCTCTGCTATCGTTTGGAGCGAAAGCATACGGTGAACATCCTTTCCAATAAACTGTCCAACCTCATCCACAAAGAAAATGAAACGACTATTTTGCGGCTGCTTAGCTAAATGTTCCTTCACCAACGAAACGAAACTATCAATATCCATTTTGAAGTTGGCAATCTGCGCACGGATATTCTGTTCGGCAGTTTCCTTATCTATACCTTCAATACCAGCAACAACTTCAGCCAGTTTATGAAGTTTTAGCATTATCGCCTTTCTTGCGTCTTCCCATTTCTCTTTATGTAGGCGCTCATATTCTGATTTAAGGAGTTCGTACTTACCCAGATTATCAAAATATCTCTCTATCTCGGCAATTTCAGGCTTCTTTTCATCATAGCCAAACTTCTTGTTGAACACCTTCAAGAAAATAGCCAAAACAGGATCGTTAACATTCTTACCCAAGCCATCGTGAAGTTCTTGGATATTAAACAGTACGCTCTCCGTTGGGATTCGGCAAGCCTCGATGATATTACGTTTAAGTTCAAAATCATCTTCCGCCTTATCTGCAAAGATATCCGCGCAGTTCCTGCCATCAATTTGCATCTTGTTCTCAAGAACATATGATAGTATCTTTAGCAAGTGTGATTTACCACTACCAAAGTCTCCGGAAATCCATACGCAATTTGCCTTGCGTGGAGGCACCAGCGTGTCAAATAATCTTGGAAGCAATCTTATTTGCTCGGCTGTAATAACATATTCTGTTATTTCTTCTTCTAATGCAGATGTACTATCTGCCTTGATAACACCGTTGATGACACGATTAATGTCTTTTCTGTAGATAAATTCCTGTATCATATGGCTTACTTTTCTTTTGCTACTTTAATGTCACTTAAATTATGACCTCTGTAATAATTCTCATCTGATATAATTCCAAAGAGAGAGAGCTGAAGATTGTTATACTCTCCAGGAAAGAATAAAATGAGATTACTCTCATTAGCTAATTCTTCAATATTGTTCAATATGCCGTGAGAACGCAAGAATGGATATACTCGTCCCACACCGGTTATAAAAGTGTAGTCTGGGTTACTATCCCCAATTATCTTATTGATTCGAGGGATAACAACTTCCTTAATATCTAATATGCTATCTAAGGTTGATGATATCGCATCTGTATCCAAGTTCTTTTCCTCCTCCAATAATGTCTGGAGTATACCTTCCTCATCAAGAATGTTCATGCTTAATTCATACAGATCTATGATAATTGCATTCTTTCCTTTTTTAGAGAGACGAGATACCAGCCTATTAGCTTGATATTTTAATTCGGACTGCTTGGTTACAGGAATCGGCTGTATGTATAAGCGCAATTCACCTCCTAACTTTTTACCAAAATCAGGAGATACCAATTTCTGGAAGACATCCTCAAAAATGATGTCCATATCTATTACTGAATTACTCATACAAACTAACAGCATTATTAATTTCGTTGTTGGAATATAAGAATACCCCAAGCCACTTCGGGTCATCCCTGACTATTACCTCTTCGATATGCTCTGGCAGGTATGGTCTGCGCAAGATTCCCGAACTTGCTGATTCTATCAATTCACTTTGCTCCAATATTCTGAAGATTACCTGACGAATCTTATTCACTGTCACATCTGTAATTGATTCCAGTTCAGGATGGACATATTTCTTTTCGTTAAAGAACTCATTAAAATTCGCATATGTCACCTTCTCATTCATATTGAAGAAACAATCTCTAACATTGCCGACTATGAAATCATAGATTAGGGTATGAGCCTTGCATATTGCAAGAAGTAGCAATAGTCTTTTTACAGAATTATTTCCAGAAACCAGCAAGTCTAATTCAATCTCATTCAACGCTTCTATACGCTGCTTAACAAGCGAGAAAAAACGCTTATTTGTGGTAAGCTTATCTTTCTCCATAAGATTTTCCTTGAGCGCTCGTTCGCGTGTGATATCCCAATTGCCACCAGACTCTAAGAATACCTCAGCCACAGCACAGGTTTCATTCATAAGTAATGCCCCTGCTGTAAATGTGAGATTATATGTTATTTGCTCCATCATTATTTTACCACTGTGAAGGTGCCTCCATACTGCTTAGTTCCAAGAAAGAACACCTATTAATATGCAAAGATAATATAAAAAGTCCAAATCGGGCCTGTTTCTGCTTGGTTATTTTGCTACACACTCACTTTTAATAAGAATATTGAAGCAATTAGTATTCAAAGAGTTATTGTTTGATTTACAAAGCAACTATCGCAGAATGGTAATAATCCGGTTCTTATTATAATCTACAATGATTGATTTAATAGTTTTAATATTCCCGATTCATCATACTTAAACCTCACACATTTTCAATGCATTAGCAAGGTTCCGTGTTCTTTCTTGGAACTATATCAAGGCTCTCTTCATTTTCGATATATCACCTTCTCTGACAGGTGATTTTTTAATCATTTTATAGCAGCCTTTTTATAAACCTTTGCGTCCATTTCCTTCTACTCTTTCAATAAAAAGATTAGAGTATGAAACTATCATTAAGACGCAAATTCAAGGGGCCGAAATATACTATCGGCGACCTCAGTATTGACGGCATATTTTTCTGTAACACTATCGAGGATGTCATTCGAGAACTTCCCAATAGTTGTCCTAATACCTCGCGCTGGATTCCGTGCAAGTGCAAGGAGAAGGTCTATGCTCGCACCGCAATTCCTACCGGTACATATAAGATTACTTTGGAGTATAGTCCGAAGTTCAAGCGTAAGATGCCGTATCTGCACGGTGTTCCTCACTTTTTGGGTATTCTGATTCACTGGGGCAACACCGAGGATGATTCGGGCGGTTGCATTATCGTTGGCGAGAACTCTGTCAAGGGCAAAGTCATCAACTCTCGTGCGACCTTCAAGAAACTCTATACCTTGCTCGAAAAGGAGAAGGATATCACCATTGAAATCTACTAAGCAATGGCGGTCAATAAACTCAAAGCACCGCGCAATATCCATATCGACTTCAGCCCCTCCCCTCGGCAGTATGAGTTGTGGAAACTTCTGCAACCCAACTACTGTCCACATTGTGGGGCCGAGATCGAGCAGGTTCTTGTTGGCTT
>JAZNKZ010000037.1:0-9035 GCA_045578815.1 Paludibacteraceae bacterium | reverse complement strand
GTCATCAAGAACAAGGTAGCACCTCCATTCAAGAAAGCGGAGTTCGACCTCATGTTCAACGAGGGTATCTCTCGCGTAGGCGAACTCGTGGATATGGGTGTAGAGTATGGTATCTTGACCAAGTCTGGCTCATGGTATAGCTACGATGGCAACAAACTCGCTCAAGGTCGCGATGCTGCCAAGAACGTCCTCCGCGACAACCCAGACCTCGCCGACGAGATCGAAAGCAAAGTAATGGAAGCGCTCAAGAAGTAGTCGCTAAGCGACGTAAATGGCGGCAAAGCCGCGAAAATGGTCTTCGACGAAATTGGCACCTGCGGTGCGAAGATGGTCTTCGACGTAAATTACGTGAAGCCACTTTCGTGAGCAACAGCGAGCCACTTTCGTGAGCAACAGCGAACCACTTTACATGAACGAAGTGAATCAGACAACGCTCATATTATCCCCTGAGAAAGCTTACGACGCGGAGCAACGCTACCGCGTCGTAAAGCGTTCTATTGATGCCCGCCAGCGTGCGCTCAAGGTCCACCTCACCGTACTTACCGACGAGCATGGTGCACCACTGCCCAAGGATGCACCCATCCCGCTCTACGAGCCACCACATTTCCAAGATGTACACAACGCCGAGCATAGTGTGGCTATCATCGGTGCAGGTCCGGCGGGCCTATTTGCTGCGCTCACGCTTATCGAACACGGCATCCGTCCAATCATCTACGAGCGTGGTAAGGAGGTTGCTGAGCGCAAGAAGGACATTGCCACGCTCAACCGTAATCAGGGGCTGAATGCCGAGTCCAACTACTGCTTTGGCGAAGGCGGTGCAGGTACTTTCTCCGATGGCAAACTATTCTCACGTAGCAAGAAACGCGGCAATATGCAACGCGTCATGGAACTCTTCCACCATTTCGGTGGTGACGACCGCCTATTGTATGAAGCCCATGCCCATATCGGTAGCGACCGCCTGCCCACCATCATCCGCCGCATGCGCGAGTGCATCCTCGAACATGGTGGCGAGATCCACTTCTCTACCTGCGTAGATGAACAACTCTTCCGTAGCCTTGTCGCCTCATCGCCTCATCGCCACAACGCCACCATCTTGGCGGTTGGACATTCGGCGCATGACACCTACCAGATGCTCCTCAATAGCGGTGTCGCCCTCGCGGATAAGGGTTTCGCTATGGGTGTACGTGTCGAACATCCTCAGGCACTTATCAATCGCCTCATGTACCACGACCCATCGCCCGAACTCATCCAGTTGATTGGCAATGCCTCGTACTCACTCGTGACGCAGGTGCAAGGTCGTGGCGTGTATTCTTTCTGTATGTGTCCAGGCGGACATATCGTCCCTGCAGGCAGCGATGCTCGTGGTTGTGTGGTCAATGGCATGTCTGCCAGCCACCGCAACTCTCCCTTTGCCAATTCAGGCATGGTAGTCGAAATCCGTCCTGAAGACTTGCTCGTCAATAACAATACTACACCACCCTACACAACTCTACACCATACTACCCCTGCTCTTGCAGGCCTAACATTCCAGCAAGAGCTCGAACGCCTTGCCTTTGAACACGGTGGCGAACCATCCTTAGCTCCTGCCCAACGCTTACGCGACTTCGTGGAAGGGCGCAAGAGCAGCACCCTGCCTGCATGTAGCTACTTGCCAGGCGTGCGTTCCAGCAGCATGCATGAGTGGTTGCCCGAACATATCGGCAAACGCTTGCAACAGGGCTTCCGTGATTTTGACCGCAAGTACCGTGGCTTCTTGACTAATGAGGCGGTTATCCTTGGTGTAGAGAGCCGCAGCAGTAGTGCTGTGCGTATCCCTCGCGATCCTGAGACATTGCAGTCTATCTCTACTCCTCATTTATATCCTTGTGGCGAAGGGGCAGGCTACGCAGGCGGTATCACTTCCTCCGCCCTCGATGGTATCAATGCCGCTCTCAAAATCGCCGAAAGCATAATTAGATAACATCCCTATACAACACTACACAATACTACACCACCCTTATGTTTACACGAACGATACAACTCATAGGCGAAGAAGGATTTGCTGCATTGCAGCGCGCACGCGTTATTCTCTTTGGTGTAGGAGGCGTGGGCGGATGGTGTGCGGAGACACTACTCCGCACAGGCATCGGACACCTGACCCTGGTAGATTTCGACAAGGTGGATACCACCAATCTCAATCGTCAGCTAGTAGCCACCGCAGCCAATATCGGGCAGAATAAAGTGCAGGAGATGCAAAAGCGATTGCTGGAGATCTGCCCCGAAGCAGACGTCCAAATCATTGACCGCCAATACAACAGCGAAACCGCCAACAGCTTCGACCTCGCGCAATACAACATCGTGATTGATGCCATCGACATGGTGGATTGCAAAGCCCTGTTGCTTTACAACGCCACCGCAGCAGGTTGTCAAGTATATTCCAGTATGGGTGCAGGGCGCAAACTCAAGGCGCAGAACATCCGCACAGCCGAGTTCTGGAAAGTGCAAGGTTGCCCTTTAGCCCGGGCATTGCGCACTAAAATGAAAAAGACAGGACTAATGCCTGCCTCTAAAATTCAATGCGTCTATTCCGAAGAGATTGCAGGCGAGCAGGGCACTATTGCTCCAGTAGTGGGCGTCTTTGGCATGACCCTCGCCAGTATGGTCATCAACGATATTGTTCGTGCAGCCAAATGATAGCACATCATTCACCTAACCCACAAAAACCAACCACATGAAAAAGATGCTCATAGCAGCAGTACTTGCACTGCTATCCACAGCGATTTTTGCAAAAGATTTCCACGGACTTTTTTGAAAGTCCGTAAATGTGTCCGTGGGAAGTCCGTAGAAAATAACAACAAGATCATAAGATACTCATTATCAATGTTTGCTTACATTTTACCCTACAAGGGTATTCTGGGTATTTAGGGTAAATAGGGTAAAATGAGATACCCTAAATACCCAGAATACCCAAAATACCCATGCTATGTTTTTGGGTAAAAGTTAGTCAATATTCAAGGTGATATCGGAATGGTAATGATGATGATAGGATAAGCAAAGGATATGAATCATATAGTTATCACATACTAATCACATAGTAATCTCATAGTGAAGATTGCTTATGAACCCGTCATAAACCCGTAAATGATAGGGAAAGGTTAGAGGTTAGAACTGTTCCGCGTAGTTGCATCCCTCGCGCCAACGAGAACAGCCATAGCGAGTGCGCCCACGAATGATAGTACCGCGTCCACAGACAGGACAACGCATACCCGATTTATCTGCCTTCACTTCGCGCACAACCTCAGCAGTCATCTGCTTGAGTTCGTCTAAGAAGTTTTGTGCCGTATAATCACCACGCTCAATAGCACGAAGCTTCTTCTCCCACAGTCCAGTGAGTTCAGCTGATTTCAGCAACGGCGAAATGATTGTTTGTATCAGATTGATACCTAGCGACGTAGCGTGGATATTCTTTTTCTCACGCACGATATATTTGCGCTGGAAGAGTTTCTCAATGATAGCTGCACGCGTACTTGGACGACCAATACCGTTCTCCTTCATCGCATCACGCAGTTCTTCGTCCTCAAGTGTCTTACCAGCCGTTTCCATCGCACGCAGCAAAGTAGCCTCGGTGTAGTACTTAGGCGGAGTGGTGGTTTTCTCTTGCAGTTGTGGTTCGTGAGGACCAGACTCACCTTTTACAAACGCAGGAAGAGTCTTCTGTTCAGAAGGTTCAGAATCGTTCAATAGCCCTTCGGGCTGTTCAGAATTGTTCAATGTAGTTTCTTTGGCAAAGACCTCACGCCACCCCATCGTGAGGATTTGGCGACCAGTCACTTTGAAATCAATCTCACCTGCTTTGGCTAGTACAGTCGTGTTCGACACCTCGCAATCGGGATAGAAAGCCGCTATAAATCGCAATGCTACCAGATTATACACCTTGCGCTCCAGTTCCGAGAGGTTGTCTGGTCGTTGACCTGTAGGAATAATAGCATGGTGGTCGGTAACCTTCTTATTATCAAAAACCTTTTTCGACTTTGGCAGACTGCCTGCACCCTTCTTGCCATCTGCCTTGAGTGGCAGCAATGGTGTCACTTGTGGGAAATAATCCTTTATACCTTGCAATGTAGCAGGCACTTTGGGATAGATATCATCGCTCAGATAGGTGGTATCCACACGCGGATATGTAGTAACATGCTTCTCGTAGAGGCTTTGGATAATCTTCAGCGTATCATCTGCCGAAAGGCTGAATTTCTTATTGCACTCTACCTGCAACGAAGTGAGGTCAAACAACCGAGGCGCGTACTCCGTGCCTTTCTTCTTCTCCACGGAAGTGATTTCTAGTGGCAGATCCTTGATTGAATCCACCAATGCCTGCCCTTTCTCAAGCGAAGTAATCGCATAATCATCCTCTTCCACAGGCAGTTGCGCAGAGAAAGTAGTATCGCGGTAAAGTGTTTTGAGTTCCCAATAAGTGCGAGGTACAAAGTTCTCTATCTCATGTTGTCGTTTGACTATCAGTGCCAATGTGGGCGTCTGCACACGACCAATACTCAGTACTTGACGATCCTTCCCTACCCCCTTCGCAAAACGCAAAGTATATGCACGCGTAGCGTTCATGCCTAGCAACCAGTCACCAATAGCGCGCATCATACCTGCTTCGTAGAGGCGTTGGTATTCGTTTTGGTCTTTGAGCTTTTGAAAGCCCTCACGGATAGCATCTTCCGTCAGCGATGAAATCCACAATCGCTTTACAGGCACTTTGCAACCAGCTTTCTGATACACCCATCGCTGTATCAGCTCTCCCTCTTGCCCAGCATCACCGCAGTTGATCACCTCATCCGCCTTGGCAATGAGATCCTTGATCGTATTGAATTGCTTCTGAACGCCCTTATCGTCGGTCACTTTGATTCCAAAGCGTGCTGGTACCATCGGCAATGAAGATAGGTTCCACCCCTTCCATTGTTCGCTATATTCGTGTGGATCAAGCAGCGCGCAGAGGTGACCAAAAGTCCATGTCACGCAGTAGCCATTGCCCTCCATAAAACCGTCGTGCTGGGTATTAGCTCCCAGCACGCGCGCTATATCACGTCCCACAGAAGGTTTTTCGGCTACACAAAGAATCATTACTAATTATATGCTCAAAGATTTACTACTTCTTAGCCTTTGCATTATTACCATAGCCATAGCCATATCCATAGCCTATGTTTTTCACACTTGCAGCATTCAGCACTGCCACCATCTTAGGTAAACGTTGCTGCTCATGTGTCTGATTGAGCAAGTCAATAAGGTCAAATGTTGTTTGATTAGCACGAGTAACATATATGGTCATATCTGCTACACGATTGAGCAAGAATGTATCACTGACCATACCAATTGGGGCAGTATCTACTAGTACATAATCATAACGTTTACGTAATTCAGCGAACAGTTCATCCAAACGATTGCTCTGCATTAATTCACCTGGATTGGGCGGAATAATACCAGCAGGTATAACATCTAGATTGCTCGTATTAGATGCCACAATAACATCATCAAACGAATATGAAGTATCGGATAAATAATTGGTTAAACAACCTTGAGTAGTCAAATTCAAATAATCTGCCAACATTGGTTTACGAATATCCAAGCCCACCAAAACCACTTTTTTACCTAATAGTGCCATGGATAAAGCTAAGTTAGTCGCTACATATGATTTACCTTCATTATTAATACTTGATGTAACAAGAATTACTGGCGATTTTACCGAAGATGGTTGCATAAAACCAATATTGGTACGCAATGTACGAAACAATTCAGCAGAAATATTATTTTCTCCTTCGCCCACCACAATACGATTATCGCCATCATTCTTTACTAAGACTCCAGCAAATGGTACCTTTAATCGTTTTTCCAAATCCTTTACATTAGATGAGATACGATTATTCAACACGTCATATAGCATCATTATCCCAATAGGGAACACCACCCCTAGAATGATACATAATAGCATGATTACATCCATACGAGGCCTTATCGGGTTCAAGTCCGTTTGAGGTTTTGTTACCATTTTAGCGGGCATCACAGCAGCCGCCATGAGCATTGCATTTTCTTCACGCTGCTCACACACAAACAAATACATATCGGCTAAGAATTCCTTCTCACGCACCATCTTTTCATAAGTTCGTACATGGTCTGGCATATCAGCCCGTTTCTTATTTGCCTCTGCAAATTGATTATCTAAATCCTGCTTACTTATCAACAGCGCCTTGCGCAAATTTTTGACCGTCCCGATGATATTAGTACGCAGTACAGCCAATTGTTCATCCATTTGATTAGCAAGCGGATTTTCATCCATTGCTGTTCGCTCAATTCGCATACGCTTAATCATCAAAGAGTTGTACTCTTCAATAGCAGCTACCAGAGCCATGTCGGCCCCCCCCACATTAGACGGAATCATGGATTCATGTTTCTTCTGTAAAGTCATTGGATAACTTAGTGTGGCAGGAAGTAGGTAATCTTTGTTTGTGGCATCCTCTAGGTATTCACATAAAAAATTAAGCCAATTTATCTGCGTTTCTATCTCAGACATCTGCTTGCGATATTCCATATTTTCTGTCAAAAATATCTCTGCTTCTATGTCTGGGTCAAGAATACCATATTTAGCCTGATATTGTACCGTTTGTTCCTCCGCTTGTACCAAGTCTGCTGCTATCTTTTCCACACGTTCATTGATAAAATTAGCAGTATTATTGGCCATTGTATTTTTATCCGCGATAGCATCGAGATTATACAATTCTATCAATCTATCAATATAATCTCGTGCTCGACTAGGTATATCTGTTACAGATGATATTCTAATTACTTTTGAATCTTTTTTTGCAGCAGTTACCTGCACTTTTATTCTATATAAATTAATGGCTGTGATACGAGGATATACTTTTATTCTATACTTATCACCAGCTTGAATGTTATCAGCATGCAGAATATTAAAAGCTAATGTTCCCGCACATGTTTCTATAGGATCACTCAAATTCTGCACTACATGTTTGCTATGCTGACGATCACCATACTCGACCTTTACTACATATTCATCTTCACGTACATTTATCTCTACATTTACAACACGGTTTAGAGTATCTAAGAAATTGGAAGAATATACCATTGACAAATCACCATGAGGATATTGCCCAACCCATTTTAGGAAATCTCTTTTACGATACTCTATCTGTAGATTCAAATCTGAAATAACTTCCGATATAATGTCTCGTGAGGTTAATACCGCTATTTCGTCATCAACTAGTTTAATGCCTCCCATACCCATAAAGTTCAGCATCTCTGTTTGGACAAATGCACTACCATTATCCGCATCACGTAGCATAATCTCAGATTTTACTTCATATTGTCGAGGAGTGGAATAATATAAGTATATTCCTACTAATCCAAAAACAAAGCAACTAGCTAGAAACCAATACCAATTCTTGATGATGCGTGATACCCACGCACGAATGTCTATGCCTTGAACGTTATCTTGTGCCATAATTTTTCTAATATAATTTAAATCTGTTACTTAAGTCCTGTAGCTGATAGTACCGATATTATCACCGTCGCTGCACTTGATAGCGTTCCTATCACGCTTACCCACAAACCTGCCGACTGATTAGCAGTCGTTCGTCCCGAGTTAGGTTCAACATATATCACATCATTTTGTTGCAAATAGAAGTAAGGAGACGTGAAGATATCTTTAGAACGTAAATCCAAACGTGCAAACTCCAATTTTCCATTATTCTCGCGTGTGACAAGAATATTATCACGACGACCATACTGCGTCAAATCTCCAGCTGCTCCTAAAGCTTCTAATATAGTCATACCACCCAAATCGAGTGGATAAGACCCAGGCTGACGAACCTCACCTAAAATCGTCACTTTTGCATTCAAAAAGCGGATGGTAATAACAGGATTATTCAATTGTCCTACTAATTTACCCTTTATCATTTCTATCACCTCAGATTGGGTCTTACCTACTACATGCAACTTACCTAGTATAGGAAAATCTATATCACCATTCATATCAACAGTGTAATACTGTAACGAATTTGTAGTAGAACTTCCTGTAGGAGTAGTATACGTCACATTTGGAAGATTATAGGGTAATACTGCTTCTGGATCCAGAGCAGAAACCGTAATCACCAATGCGTCAGCAACCTGAATCCTTGGTTCGGATTGAGACTGCTTATTCTGATTAATTTCTTTAGCATTCTCAGCTGTGACATCACGAAAGCAAACCAATTGTTTGTGAGATACACACGAACACATCAGTGCTACCATCAGTAGCACAAGCAACAATTTTTTCCGAAACATATATTTCATGGTTTTGTAAGTTACAATTTTTGTAGCCCGCAAAGGTACAACTTTTTTTTTAATTAGCCAAATCTAGCACCATTTTTGTACCTCAATATTTGTATTTACCTACTATTTCGTATCAATACTATCATTTTTGCAGTTATTTCCCAAAAAAATACATAAAATATTTGGTCAATTCAAAAAAAAGCAGTACCTTTGTGCGCTTTTTCGGCATTTGGGCTTCAAAGTAGCGCTGCTGAGGGGACGGATGATATCCATTTGTGATATGCCAACGTCGAGGACTCCGCATCTCGCCTAACCGATATAACTAATAAAAAACATTTAAATAAATGTACGCAATTGTAGAAATGCAAGGCCTCCAATACAAAGTTGAGGCTGGCAAGAAACTCTTTGTAAACCGTATGGCAGCTGAGAAAGGTGCTGAGGTTACATTCGAGAAAGTGCTTCTCGTTGATAACGATGGAGACGTAAAAGTAGGTGCTCCTGTTGTAGAGGGTGCGAAAGTAGTATGCGAAGTACTCGACAACGAGTGCCGCGGCGAGAAAGTTCTCGTTTTCCACAAAAAACGCCGCAAAGGCTATCGTAAATTGAACGGCCATCGTCAAGATTTGACCAATCTCGTAGTAAAAGAGATCGTTTTGGCTTAATTGTTTAACCTTTTTAAAAGCAAAGTTTAAGAGATATGGCACATAAGAAAGGTGTCGGTAGTTCCAAGAACG
>JAZNKZ010000036.1:0-28386 GCA_045578815.1 Paludibacteraceae bacterium | reverse complement strand
AGCAAGCAGATAGAAGCAGAGATGTTGCAAGCAGCAGCAGAAATGCGGTATGAGGAGGCAGGCAGACTGAAAGAAAAGCTCGATTTCATCGAACAATTTACCAGTAAAACGATTATCACGAACTCGCATGCGGGCGATGTGGATGTGTTTGGTTACGATGAAATGGGGCAAAATGTGTATATCAGCATGCTGCATGTGCATAGAGGCAGTATTGTACAGGGGCAGACTATTGAATATAAGAAGCAGTTGGATGAGAGCCGAGAGGAGGTCTTGGCGATGGGTATATACGAATTGAGGGAGCAGTTGGGGAGTACGACAAAGGAGGTGATTGTTCCGTTTATTCCGGAGATAATTGATGAAAATCTGCATGTAAATATCGCTCTGGGAGGCGACAAAAAGAAGCTCTTGGATTTGGCCATGCAGAATGTGCAGCAGTATAAGAAAGACCGCATTAAACAGGATGATAAACTGAATCCAGACCAACGCGCGGTGCGTATCTTGGGTGGTTTGCAGAAGTTGCTAAGCTTACCTACGATGCCGATGTGGATAGATAGTTTTGATAACTCGAACATGCAAGGTAGCAATGCAGTGGCAGGTTGCGTAGTGTTTAAGAAGGGACGTGCGTGTAAGAGCGAGTATAAGAAATTTGAGATAAAGACTGTGGAAGGTCCCGATGACTACGCGAGTATGAGGGAGGTAGTGAGAAGGAGATATAGCCGACTGATAGAAGAGAGAAGTCCCCTACCCGACTTGATTATTGCCGATGGTGGTCTGGGGCAGATGGGTGCTATTCGTGAGGTAGTGGAAGGAGAGTTGGGTTTACAGATTCCGATTGCGGGACTGAAGAAGGACAACAAGCATAGAACGAATACCCTACTCTATGGCGACCCTGTTCAGGAGTTTGGTATGAAAGTGACGGATGAGATCTTCCGACTGATGGTCGAGATACAAGATGAGGTGCATCGATTTGCCATCAGTTACCACAAAAAGAAGCGCAGTAAGGCACAAACGAAGAGCGAACTCGATGATATTCAGGGAGTTGGCGTAGTTACTAAGCAAAAGATACTGCAACATTTTGGCTCTGTGGCGCGTGCTAGAAGTGCGAAATTAGAAGAGTGGATTGATTTGCTCGGAACTCGCTCAGGCACAAAGCTTTACGAGTATTTTAATGGCAAAATAACGCCCTGAGAATTGAATATTTTTGAGGAGCGTGGAACAAGACACAGGCAAAATGATGTGTTTTTAGCGGAATTTATGCACTCCTTCTCGCTTCGCTCGAGAAATCTAATTAATCTTATAACTTCGCTGCTGATTTTATTACCACCGCTCCTTCGCATGCTCGTCGCTGAATCTTCAGTAAATGTAGCGGTAAACAATAAAGTAAAAAAAGAACAGTCGTTTGTAATATATTCTTTTTCTCATTTGTCTAATGGGTGTAGTCGCAAAGAAGCGATAGAAAACGATTTGTTAAACTTATTAAATTATGTATTATGGAATTTTATAAAGTTGATTTAGACACTCTCTTTGCTCTTGTTCTTATTTTTGGTTTGATACCATCTTTTGTTCTGACAGCCGTTATCCAGTATTTGAAGAACCGTCGGTACAAGATTGAGCGACAAACAGAACTTATGGCAAAAATGATCGAGAAGGGTGATAGTACCAACCTTGACTTCAAATCCATGGCAGAGGCACTACAAGAACCTACAAAACATGGAAATCTAAAAATGTCTATTCTGAAGAACTTGCGCTGGGGAAGCATCTTCTCCTTTGTGGGGCTCGGTTTGTTAGGAGTTGCGCTCTATTCTCATATTGTTGGAGGAGATACTGCTCCTTCAGCTACAGCAGTATTTTTAATTTTTGGAGCTATCATTGGCGGTATAGGCGTCGCATTGCTAATTACATTCTTCGTGGCAAAGAATTATCTCAAGAAGGAGATTGAGAAAGAGGAAAAAGAATTGGCAGAAAAAGAATAAGCTGCGTTTTTGTCTGTCTGACTGATTTTCAAAATCAACAATCTCTTCAATCAGTTATATGGATAAGCAACAGTTTATTTCCGCCATTGGCGGCATGCAGGAGTCCCTTAGGCGGTTCCTGCTTGTGCTGACTCATGGAGATGAAGAACTGGCTAATGATCTTGCACAAGAGGCAATACTGAAGGCATATTTGCATTGTGCTACCTTTGAACAGAAGTCTGCTTTGCAGACATGGGTATTTCGGATTGCATACAACGAATACCTTAACGAACAAAATAAGTACTGGAATACCCATCGCGTGGCGGTGGAGAACTATGAGAGCGTTGATACGGAGTTAGCAAGCGAGCAGACAGATGGTGCCTTTCGCTATGAGCCATTGTATCAAGCGATTGATAAGTTGCCGAAGCAAGAGAAGGCCGTGGTGATACTATATTATTTGGAAGAAAAGAGTATTCGAGAGATTAGCAAGATAACAGAGATAACGGAAGGCAATATAGCGGTCATGTTGTTTCGAGCCAGGAAGAGACTGAAGGCGATGCTGAGTTAAGAATTAAGAATTTTGAATTATGATTATCAATAGAAAAATTAAACAGCGTTTGCAGGCGAGTGCTCCGCAAGTGAAAGACAATGAGGCGTTTATGGCGGATACTATTCGTCAGATTAATCTCATGCCATCGCCCAGCAGTGAGTTGCAAGAGAGTTTGCGTAGGTACACCATATTGGAGCGGTTGGCCATGCGGATGGATGCAGTTCGTTGGTTGCTGGTTGGCGGAACAGGAAGTGTGGCTGTTGGGTACGCGGTATTTAGCAATTTAGAGGCGATTCTGACTGCTATTTCGGCGTTGTTGGTGGTGTAAAGGAAGTAACATTTACAGCGTTTCTGAGGGATAAGAGGCGATAAAAAATAGGGGGTGTTGAGCCCCTATTTTTATATGCAAAATATTATGATGTATATACTATCTCACATCTTCACCTCTTGACCATGGATGGTATATGTTTTTCCACCATGCTTTAGTAGGACATTGCCATTGCTGATGAATTTTATCGGAGATGGGGCTGTATTGATATTGTCCAAATTTGTAGTACTGGATTGCGTGGTAAAGGTTCCGTTCTCCTCATCAATAACATCTTCTCCATTCAAACTCTGGCGAGTATAATAGTATGTTGTACCCGATTGTAAGCCATTGATAGTGAACGAGTAATATTCTGCAAAATGTATCTGTTCATCTTCTTCACCTTCGTAAAGCGCAGGGAGTTTTGCAGGTGCATTATTATTGTTAGCGATGTCAATACTAATGAGATGTCCGTTGGCATCAAATGTCAAAGTCATATAGCGTTGCGTGTGCGCTTCGTCCAAATAAAGCGTCCAAACATAGCCAGTAGCAGAGAAATTTTGTACCCAAGATACCTGGACATTGTCTAACCCCGTTACAATAGGTGGTTCAATAGGAAGGATATTCGGAAATTGATTCCAACCAACTGCTTGTCGATAAGCATCTAAACTTTCTGCTGGCACATGAATATATGTTCTATCATTAGGGAGATCCTCCATGAAAGGTGCGCCATCTTTCCAATTGTAAATAGTAGGTGGATTTGTAGCCCTTGAATAGATGTTTATATCAACTTCCTCTTTGCCAATTCTTCCTGATGCCACAAAAAAATTTATTCCTACTGATTTAACTCCATTTCCAATTGTTAGGTGATTCAAACGGTTGCAATCTAATGCCCAATCGTCAATGCGCTCTACACTATCTTTGATGATTAAGTGAGTAAGCGTATCTATAGAAGACAAGGATTCCTCGCCTAACTCTTTCAGTGATAATGGTAATTCAAGGTATTTAATGTTATGAGCATAATTTAGTGAACCATGTCCCAGCATTACCACACCCTCTTTTATCGCAACAGAATCCTGGGGTTTGCCTGCTGGATATGCGAGCAATACGCTTTGGTTTTTTGAATACAAAATGCCGTCTTCCGTCATGAATTTAGGGTTGTCTCCTTCCATTATAATAGACTGAAAGTTAGTGCCATAAAAAGCACTTGCATCTGCATAATGGTCTATGCCTATTTGTTCGTAGAAAACGATAGAATCAATCGTGGCAGGTAATATCAATACGCGAATATTTGTGTTGATATATCTAAAACACATTGAATCCAGCCCTGTTACTGTATATTGTTGATTTTCATAGGTTACATGTTCTGGAATACGCATTGTGTCACAAAGGAAATCTTTATAGTTTATTCGTTGTCTCGGAGTGCCTTTTTCCGTGTAAGTCACAGACACAGAAGTGCCGTCGGCATTGATGTTATATGCTATTTCACAGCCATCGGCATTAGCCACTTTGAAATCATAAGCATACGTACTACCTGCACATACGAGGATAAATAAAAAGAATATTGCTTTTTTCATAACTATATTATAAGGTTGTCAAATCATTTAATCGGTTGCAAAGGTAGTGAAATATTTTGGATTGAGCAAGAAAAATCGCTTTTAGGGGCGATTTTTTACTCGGCGAACTACCGCAAGTGCGCCCCATAACGCAGGCGTTATCGGAGCCCCCCGCCGAGCACTAGACCGAAAATGAAAAAATACAAGTACATTCGAATAAGATTCGGGACAATAAACTGAGAAAAGAACGAAAAGTGTTGCTGATTTTATTGGGACAATTCAGGGGATTAATACGGTATAACTATACTTATCTATCGTGTATCTAACGTATATCTACCGTGTATCTATCGTATATGTAACGTAATTAACAGCGGAAGGACAGCGAAAGAGTAGCGGAAAATAGAAGGGAAAAAATAGGAAAGAAATGGGAAAGAGGAGGAGAAGACATAGTAAAGAAAATTGATTGTATTTGCATATATGAAGAAAAAGTAGTAATTTTGTGCGTAGAATATAACATAAAGAGATACTTTGATATGATTAGGATAAGAAAAGCGACGGTAGAAGATGTGGCATATATTGCGGAGGGGATATATTATGCGTTTTTGTTGGAAGATGAAGGGCTTTATAATCAGTGGATTAGGACACTGAAGGATGTGTGTGCGCAAGAGGATACGCATTATAGTTACAGGAACACTTGGATAGCCGAAGTGGATGGAGAGAGGGCAGGAATGATGATTGCTGTAAACGGGGAGCATTACCGCGTGCAGAGAGATAGGATGTATCCGCAGCTGAAAGGGCTGTTTGATGTGGCTTTTGGAAAAGGGTGGGATGATATGGAAGATGAAGCGAAGGCAGGAGAGTTCTATATTGACAGTTTGTCGGTGTCCCTACCCTACAGGAATCAAGGCGTGGGAACGGCTTTGATAGAAAAAGCAAAGGAATTGGCGAAAGAACAGGGAATAGGTGTGGTGACGTTGGCAGTAGAGCCCATGAACACGGCGAAGAAGTTGTATCAGAAGTTGGGATTTGCGTATCAGAGGATGATAAAGATATTCAATGAGGAATATGAGTTGTATGCGGCGGAAATAGTTGTGTAATTGAAAAAAAAATAGTAACTTTGCGGCGAAATTGGAAAATCATATAGCATGAAGTATATATACACGATAAAAAAAGACCCAGAGAAGGGTATTTACTTGGTCAATGAGCAGGGCGCAGAAGTAGCTGCGACGGATATTTTGGACAAGTGCGGCGATAGACGCGTGTTTGCTTTTGACGGGAAGATGGGAGCAGGCAAAACGACCTTTATCAAGTGCCTATGCGAAGCGATGGGGACAGAAGATGTGGTGAATAGTCCGACGTTTGCGATAGTGAATGTGTATGAAATCAACGCTAATCGCCACCCTGATGAGTTGAAAGTTGAAAGTTTAAAGTTTAAAGGCGAGGTTTATCACTTTGATTGTTACCGGATTAAGGATTTGAGAGAGGCGATGGATATGGGTACGGAGGAGTATCTGTATTCGGGGAACTACTGCTTTATTGAGTGGGCGGAGATGATAGAGCCATTGTTGCCAGAAGATACGGTTTGGGTGAAAATCGAAGTGATGGAGAATGGGGAAAGGGAACTGAGAATTTTGAATTAGGAATTAAGAAATGATACAAGTTAACGACATACATAAATCTTTTGGCAGTTTGGAAGTGCTAAAGGGTGTGGATTTGAGAGTAGAGAAGGGTGAGATTGTGAGTATTATTGGCAAAAGTGGGGCAGGAAAGACTACACTACTACAGATTATAGGTACATTGGACAAGCCTGACGCAGGTAGCGTGGTGATTGATGGGATGGATGTGTTTACGCTGAAGGATAAAGAGTTGGCGGACTTCCGCAATCATCATATAGGATTTATCTTTCAGTTTCATCAGTTGTTGCCAGAGTTTAATGCGCTGGAGAATGTAATGATGCCTGCAATGATTGCTCGTATGCCAGAGGAAGATGCAGAGAAAAGGGCGGTGCAGTTGCTGACAGAACTGGGTATGGCTGATCGACTTACGCATAAGCCCAATCAGTTGTCGGGTGGCGAGAAGCAAAGGGTGGCAGCAGCGAGAGCGATGATGATGTCGCCCGATGTGATATTGGCGGATGAACCAAGTGGTAGTCTGGATGAGAATAACAAAAAGGAATTGCACAAGCTGCTATTGCAGATGCGAGAGCAGTATGGACAAACGATAATTATCGTGACGCACGATAAGGAATTGTCAGAGATTAGTGATCGAGTGATTGAGATGAAGGATGGAAAGATTTAGGCGATTAGGCGATAAGGCGATAAGGCGAATAGGCTATGGGCTATTGGCTGCAGTGGTGATGTGCGGGTGCGGGAATAAGTATCAGTATATTCCCAAAGATATTGAGCCAGTGTCGGTGGAGATAGTGCGGTTTGATAGTGCACAATTGGCAGTAAACCCAGATAGTGTGGTAGATGGTATTAGGCGTTTATACACAGATTATGAGGAGTTTATGCCGATGTTTGTAGAAGGTATTTTGCGAATCCCAGCAGAAGATACGGCTTATCTGTGTGAGATGTATTCTCAGTTTCTGACTGATACGATGATGGGATTTTCACAAACCAATGCATTGGCGCAAGAGCAGTTTTCGAATGTGGATAGTCTGCAAGAGGCGTTGAATATGGGTTTTGCGCGTTTGCATTATCTTTATCCAGAATGGGAAATTCCAACGAAGGTTTATTTGTATGTTTCTGGTTTTAACTCGTCGGTGATGTATTATGACAACGTGATGGGTGTTGGTGTGGATATGTACTTAGGAAGCGACTATCCGTATTACAATCAAGTGGTGTATAATTACCAGAAACAGACGATGCGTAAGGAATGTATCGCTGGTGATTTGTTGAGTATGTATATAGCTTACAATACTCCTTATAACAGTAAGTACAATAGGTTGTTAGAGCAGATGTTGTTTCGTGGTAAGCAGATGTTTTTGCTTAGTGAATTGCTGCCAGCTGAGCCAGGGTGGGAGATTATAGGTTATTCTAAAGAGCAATGGGATTGGTGTGAGCATTATGAGCGAGCTATTTGGAATCGCATTATGGAGAAGCGTGATTTGTTTAAGACAGAATCAACTGTTCGTGCGTCGTATATGAATGAAGGTCCTTTTACAGCGGAGGTTTCGCAAGAGTCTCCAGGAAGATTGGGAATTTGGGTAGGATGGCGAATAATAGATAGCTATATGCGTAATAATAAGGATATTACGATTCAAGAGTTGATGAATGAGGCTGACGCACAAAAGATATTGGAGCAAAGTTTTTATAAGCCATGAAGCAAGAAGAATTTTCTATATTGAATGAGCAAGTTCACGGGCGAAAGTTGGTGTATCTAGATAATGCAGCGACTACGCAAAAGCCACAGGTAGTGATAGAAGCTATAGCAGAGGCATATAGCCAATGGAATGCGAATGTGCATCGCGGGGTGCACCACTTGAGTCAGGTGGCAACGCAGAAGCACGAGGAAGCACGCAAGAAAGTGGCGGAATTGCTTCATGCGCATTCGGAAGAGGAGATAATCTTCACGAAAGGCACAACAGATAGTATCAATATGTTGGCACGCAGTTTTGGTGATGCGATGGTGAAAGAGGGCGACGAGATTATTGTTAGTCAATTGGAGCATCACTCGAATATCGTGCCATGGCAAATGCTGTGCGAGCGAAAAGGTGCTGTGCTGAAGGTGATTCCTCTGCGAGAGGATTTATCGCTTGATGTAGATGCGTTTAAGGGGTTGCTAAGTGATAGGACGCGGCTAGTGTCGATGGCGCATGTGAGTAATGTGTTGGGAATTGTGAATCCAATAGAGGAGATTGTGCGATTGGCGCATGAGAAGGGCGTGGCTGTCTGTGTGGATGGTGCTCAATCGGTGCCTCATTTGGCGGTAGATGTACAGAAATTGGATTGTGATTTCTTGGTAATGAGTGCGCATAAGATGTATGGTCCGACGGGATTGGGTGTGCTATACGGAAAGAAGGAGTGGCTTGATAAGTTACCTCCAGCAGAGGGTGGGGGAGAGATGATTGAGCATGTGAGCTTTGAGAAAACGACGTACAATGTGTTGCCATATAAATTCGAAGCAGGCACACCTAATTATGTGGGCAGTTATGCATTTGGTACGGCAATAGATTATGTGCAAGAGATTGGATTAGAGAATATTACCGAATACGAGGAAGAGTTGGTGAAGTATCTAGAAGCGCAGTTGGTGTTGATACCTAATATTCGAGTGTATGCCGTGGGACAAGAGAAAGCAGGTGCTGTTTCGTTTAATGTTTATCGCGAAGATGGGTCGTTGATTCATCCTTTTGATGTGGGTGTGTTGCTGGATCGTCAGGGAGTGGCAGTACGAACGGGTCATCATTGTGCTGAGCCATTGATTGACTATCTGCGCGTGCCAGGTACAGTGCGTGCATCTGTGGCGATGTATAATACGAAAGAGGATATTGATGCGTTGGTGGTTGCGCTAAAAAAAGCTATAATGATGCTTCAATAATTATTAATTATGAAGTTTCCACGCTTGATATTTATTCTGCTATTTAATGTTTGGTGTGGATTTTTTTGGGCTCAAGATTCGCTGACGATTATTTCCTATAATGTGGAGAATCTGTTTGATTATGAGCATGATTCGTTGAAGAATGACTCATCGTTTCTACCAAACGGCAATCATCATTGGACATATTATCGTTATCAAACAAAATTGGATCGTATATCGCAGGTACTTGTGAATATATCGGGGTGGGAGAGTGCAGCATTGATTGGGTTATGCGAGGTGGAAAATGAACGCTGTCTGAAGGATTTGTGTTATCGCTTGAAGCGCTTTCGCTATAAGTATATTCATTATGAGAGTGCGGATGAACGTGGTGTAGATGTTGCGTTATTGTATGATAGCACGAAGGTGGAAGTGCTGAATAGCAAACCATTGCATGTAGATTTGGGTGTTGATAATACCCGTGATATATTGTATGTGAGTGCTTTGCTTGCAAAGAAAGATACTTTTCACGTTATGGTATGTCACTTACCATCAAGATTAGGTGGAAGTGCTGCTACTGATTGGAAGCGTGAAGTGGCTAAGCAAGTACTTCAACATCAGATAGATAGTATATTGCAATTGCAGACATATGCAAATATAGTAGTGATGGGTGATATGAATAGTGAGCCGATAGATGATCTGCATGGGTTGTATAATAAAATGATTGGTTTTGAACGCACGACAAAAGGTACACATAAATACCAAGGTATATGGTCATGCTTGGATCAATTTTATGTATCTAAGAACATACAATCTACAGCAAATGTATTGATTTATGCCCCAGATTGGTTGTTAGAGGAGGATGCAAAATATTTAGGTAATCAACCCATGCGCACATACGTAGGTTATCGTTATCATAATGGTTATTCAGATCACCTACCAATCGTATTGCAAATAAAATAGCTAGAAGATTTGCATATCCAAGAAAAAAGTAGTACTTTTGTCAAGATAAAGAAAATAATTATGACAACTATTCATCTCAAACCTCATAAAGAAGAGTCTTTGCTGCGTTTTCACCCTTGGGTGTTCTCTGGTGCGATTCGCAGTATTCAACTAGATGTAGATTATCCGTATGCTGAGCCACAAGAGGGAGAAATAGTTCAAGTGGTTGATTGCTATGGGAAAATATTGGGTGTAGGGCATTATCAGATTGGGTCTATAGCAGTAAGAATGTTGGCGTTTGGTGTGCGCGACCTACCTCAAAACTTTTGGAAAGATCGTATAGCAGAAGCATGTGCTATGCGTGAGCGACTGGGATTAGTACGAGAAGACAATAATTCTTACCGATTGATTCATGGTGAAGGTGATTTTTTGCCAGGTTTGATAGTGGATGTTTATGCAGATACTGCTGTGGTGCAAGCCCATTCCATTGGTATGCACTGTCATCGTCAAGAGATTGCAGAGGCAATTGTAAGCGTAGTTGCTCAGGTAGATAAGGTATATTATAAATCAGATGACACTCTTCCTCATAAAGCACAAATAGAAGGAGATAGGGTCGGGTACTTGATTGGCGAAGAAAAAGCCGATTTTAATGATGATTTTTGGGCAAAAGAGAATGGATTGGACTTTCGTATAGATTGGCTGCGTGGACAAAAGACAGGTTTCTTTATTGACCAGCGCGATAATCGTTCTTTATTGGAGAACTACGCGAGAGGTAAGGAGGTGCTGAATATGTTCTGCTATACGGGTGGATTTTCTGTATATGCCTTGCGCGGTGGTGCAAAACTGGTTCATTCTGTAGATGTCAGTCCCAAAGCAATTGATTTGGTGCGTAGTAATGTGACACATAATTTCGGAGAGAACGCACCCCACGAAGCCTTTGCAGAAGAAGCCTTTGAGTTTATGGCAAAGAATCAAAATAAGTATGATTTGATAGTGTTGGATCCTCCAGCTTTTGCTAAGCATCGCGACGCTGTGAAAAATGCATTACGTGGTTATCAGCGTTTGAATGCTAAGGGGATACAGAGCATTCGTCCAGGTGGAATATTATTTACGTTCTCTTGTTCGCAAGCGATAGATAAGGAGATGTTCCGTTTGGCAGTGTTTTCAGCAGCAGCACAGGTGGGTAGGCGAGTAAGGATATTGCACCAGTTACACCAACCAGCAGATCATCCAATTAATATATATCATCCAGAGGGAGAATATCTCAAGGGACTGGTATTGGAAGTAGAGTAATAACTTAGACCTAATATAATACGATGAGCTATTTAGACGAACTGAATGATGCACAGCGCAAAGCTGTGGAGTATAATGAAGGCCCCCAACTGGTGATAGCTGGTGCGGGTTCTGGCAAGACGCGTGTGTTGACATACAAGATAGCATACCTATTGGAGCATGGTGTGAATGCGGGTAATATATTGGCCTTGACCTTCACTAATAAGGCAGCACGCGAGATGAAAAACCGAATAGCTAACTTGGTAGGAGAACAAGTGGCTAGATACCTGTGGATGGGAACGTTTCACTCAATTTGTGCAAAGATTTTACGTCAAGAATCAGAATTGATAGGTTACACTCGTGACTTTACGATCTATGATACAACAGATTCAAAATCAGTGATAAAGCATATAGTAAAGGATATGCAATTGGATGATAAAGTATATAAGCCAAGTGTTATTTTATCTCGTATCTCATTGGCCAAGAATCAATTGTTGTCTCCTACGTCATATAGTTCTAATCGAGATTATACGATGCAGGATAGATTTGCGCGTATACCAGAGGTATCTCGTATTTATTCAGAGTACAATCGTAGGTTGAAGGCATGCAATGCTATGGATTTCGATGATTTGCTCTTCATGACCAACACGTTGTTTAAGAATCATGAAGCAGTGTTGCGTAAATATCAAGATTTTTTTCACTATCTTTTGGTAGATGAATATCAAGATACTAATTACTCTCAATATCTGATTGTAAAGCGATTGGCTGAGCCACAAAATCGCATATGTGTGGTGGGTGATGATGCACAATCGATTTACTCGTTCCGTGGAGCAAATATTGAAAATATCTTGACCTTCCAAAAAACTTATGCCAATGCACAACTCTTTAAATTGGAGCGTAATTATCGTTCGACCCAAACCATAGTGAATGCAGCAAATTCCCTGATTCGCCATAATCGTGGGCAAATACCAAAGGCCATTTATTCAGAATTGGCATTGGGAGAACGATTGCAATTGAGCACGTATATGTCTGACCGTGATGAAGGCAAAGCAGTAGCACAGCAGGTGAAACTTCTACATCGCCAAGGATATGATTATGAGTCGATAGCGGTGATGTATCGTACAAATGCTCAGTCACGTGTGATAGAGGATGAGCTTCGTCACTTGAGCATTCCATATCGTATTTATGGAGGTATGAGTTTCTATCAACGCAAGGAGATTAAAGATGCTATTGCCTACTTCCGTCTCGCAGTTAATCCAGATGACAATGAGGCATTTGCGCGTGTGATTAATTATCCGTTGCGTGGTATAGGTGAGACGACTGTGCTGAAGGTGCGTGAGGCGAGTCGGGCTGCTGGAGTATCTTTGATGGAGGTTATTTGTAACCCTCAGTTTGCAAGTCTTGATGTTTCGTCTGCAACACAAAAGAAGTTAACCGATTTTGCAACGTTGATTCAAGGCTTTAGTGAGAAAGTTGCTACAACAGATGCGTATGAATTTGCCACTATGGTCATGCGCGATACAGGGGTCATGCGCGAAGCAAAAGCAGATACTTCTCAAGAAGGTATAGCACGATTGGAGAACTTAGAGGAGATGTTGTCTGGTATTCATGAGTTTGTAGATCAGCAACTTAGAGAAGGCAATACCTTTGTTCCAATGACCAATTTTTTGTCAGAGGTAAGTTTGTTGACCGATCAAGATGAGAAACAGGACGATAATCAACCACGTATCACATTGTTGACAGTACATGCAGCCAAGGGGTTGGAATTTAAAGTGACTTTTATTGTTGGTTTGGAGGAGAATCTATTTCCATCTCAATTCTGTCAAGCTCCTAAAGAAATAGAAGAAGAGCGCAGATTGTTGTACGTAGCGATTACGAGAGCCATGGAGCGTTGCTATTTGACTAATGCCCGTCAGCGTTTCCGTAATGGGCAAACGCAGTTCTCATCGCCTTCACGATTCTTAAAAGATATTGATACCTGCTATGTGCAACAAGCTCAATTGATGTCTTCTATGCCACAGCAAAATGTAAAGAGTCAATCTAGCAGATCTTCTTTTTCATTTAGCAATTCGGATTCGTCTTCTATTTCTAGATTAGTGAGTGTTACTAAAAAAGTGGGTGGTAGTTCTATCAAAACCCGTAAAGAGGTACGATCTGAATGGAAAAAACAAGATCGAGTAGTACATAAAGTATTTGGTGCAGGATTAGTACTAGATGTGTATCATGAGAATGATAATGACAAGATAGATATACAATTTGATAATGTAGGAAAGAAAACACTGCTTCTCACTTATGCTAAACTAATTCGAGAATGATGCAAAAAAAAAGTGTGATGACCAAATAGTCATCACACCTGCGCTCCCTCAAGGACTTGAACCTTGGACCCCCTGATTAACAGTCAGATGCTCTAACCGACTGAGCTAAGGAAGCATTATTTTTGACCTCGAAAAGTATTGCTTGTCCGAAATCGGTTGCAAAAGTACTGCTTTTTTTTGATATGAGCAAGTTTTTTCGAAAAAAAATTACTATCTTTGCAGAAAATTTTGATTTTTGCCTCAAATTAGTTAAAATTATCTTCAAAATAACCAAATTTAACATCTAAATACGAAATGAGACGAGTTTTAGGTTTAGGGAATGCGTTGACTGACATTCTGCTTCAAGTGTCGGAAGGAGACCTTCGTGAAATAGGTTATCCTAAAGGTAGTATGAATTTGATTGATGCAGATCAATTTGAGTTTCTTCAATCACGATTTATTTCTGTTCGCAAGCATCTTGTGGCAGGTGGTAGTGCCTCCAATACAGTGGCAACTATAGCACAACTTGGTGGAAAAGCTGCTTTTATTGGCAAGATAGGTAATGACGAGGTTGGCAAGTTCTATCGTGAAGATTTGGTGAAAAATAATGTCAAGCCATTATTGCTGACATCTTCATTGATGTCTGGATGTTGTGTCGTTTTGATTACGCCTGATGGCGAACGTACATTTTGTACTTATTTAGGTGCAGCAGCAGATCTCAAGGCCGAGGACATACGCAAAGAAGCTTTTGTTGGATATGATATTTGCCATGTGGAAGGATATTTGGTTCAGGATCATAGTTTAATTGAGAAAGCGCTTCGAACTGCTAAAGAGCAAGGATGTACAGTATCGTTAGATTTGGCTAGTTACAATGTTGTCAATGAGAATCACCAATTTTTGAAAGATCTAATTCACAAATATGTTGACATTGTTTTTGCCAACGAAGATGAATCTTTTGCTTATACTCATCTTAATCCAGAGGAGTCAGTATTGAACATCGCTGAGCAATGTGATATAGCAGTAGTAAAAGTGGGGAAACGAGGTTCTTATGTACGTCAAGGGAGCCAAATTCATCATATTGGTGCTATAACATCATCATGTCTTGATTCTACTGGAGCAGGTGATTTATATGCAGGTGGTTTCTTGCATGCTTTATCGGATGGATTTGATCTGCGTCGATGTGGTGAAATCGGTACAATTGCAGCTGGTCGTGTGGTTGAGATCGTAGGAACGAAGTTACCAGAGGAAACATGGGATGAGATTAGACGTATATGTGCTTTATATCGTGGTTTTATGCATAAATTAAAAATTTAACATATGAAAATTTTTTACATTTTATATCAGTATTTGATAGGTTTTCCATTAGTTTTACTTTCAACCTTGTTTGCAGCAGTATTTACTATTATTTGTTTTCCATGGAAGAATGGGAAAGCACCTCGTGCAGTACAAGTGTTTTGGTCGCGTAGTGTTTTATGGTTTTTACTGGTTCCAATAAAGGTGACAGGTAAAAAGAATGTAAATCCTAAGCAGTCTTATGTATTTGTGGCTAATCATCAGTCTATGTTGGATGTATTTGCTGTTTATGGCTGGTTGCCAAATAACTTTAAATGGTTAATGAAGAAGGAAATACGTAAAGTTCCTTTTGTTGGTACAGCTTGTGCAGTAGCGGGACATATATTTGTAGATCGTAGTAATCCACGTGCTGCTATAAAGAGCATGGATAATATTAAAAAAGAGTTGGTGGATGGTATATCTACGGTGATATTTCCAGAAGGTACACGTACTAAGACAGGAGAAATAGGTCGTTTTAAACAAGGTGCATTTAAGATCGCGATGGATATGGGGCTACCTGTTGTTCCTATATCTTTGAGTGGTTTTTATGAAGCGATGCCTCGTAAACAATTGTTTGTAAGTCCATATTCAAAACTAACCATACATATTGGTGAGCCAATAGATATATCCCAATTTACAGATATCAATGTAGCAATGGATGTTTTGCATGAAAAAGTGGCAACTGGAATAATAAAATAAATTCCTTTATATTCGAAAATAAAAAAGCAGTATACAGCGTATATTGCTTTTTTATTGCTTGATATGTTTATTTCTTTTTGGCGTCAATGTCGGAGTCAACTAAGATTCGTCCGCACAACTCGCAAACGATAATTTTCTTACGTAGGCGAATATCTAATTGGCGTTGTGCAGGAATTTTGCTATGGCAACCACCGCAACTATCACGCTCAATCTTTACAACAGCCAAACCATTGTGTGCATTTTTGCGGATACGATGGAAAGCGGTAACGAGACGCTCTTCGATATGTTTCTCTAAGTCAGCAGCACGAAGCATCAGTTTTTCTGTTTGCTCTTTTGTTTCAGACAAGATAGAATCTAGTTCGTTACGCTTTTGATTGAGATCCACGGTGCGATCTTCGATATCAGAGATGGTTTTTGCTTTCTCAGCTTGGCGCTCCTCTAGTTCGTTGGTGAAATTGCGAATCTTACGTTGTGAAGCCTCGATGTCAAGTTCTTGATACTCAATCTCTTTAGTTAAGTTATCATATTCGCGGTTATTGCGAACATTGTTTTGTTGCTCTTTGTAACGAGAGATAGCTGCGTTAGCATTTTCAATGCGCACACGGAAATCAGAGATACCAGTTTCACATTCTTTGATGCAATTCTCAATGTTTGTCAAACGAGTTTTAAGTCCCTCAACCTCATCGCTCATGTCTTTTACTTCTTGTGGCAACTCGCCTGCCAAGATGCGCAACTCGTCGATTTTAGTATCAACAGTTTGCAATTCGTACAATGCGCGTAGTTTTTCTTCTACGGTCATTACTTTTTCTTCTTCTTTTTTAGCCATAATTGTATGTTTTTATAATTATTATTCTTTGCTAATTAGCCATTTTATCGGAGTTTTGTCGTTTTCTGCGATATAGGTTTGGATATATGGTTGTAGCAACTCATTGAATATTTCACGAGTGAAGTGTTCGCTAGTCCAATGATCCATGTCTATCAGTCCGATTTGTCCTACAGCTGCTTGCATTTCGTGGTATTTCATATCCGCTGTGATGAAAATATCTGCCTTTTGTGCGATAGCTTGTTCGATAAATTCAGCTCCAGCACCTCCACAGATAGCGACTGTGTTAATATATTGTGTAGGAGGTTCAATATAGCGGATAGAACATTTAAACACCTTTTGTACTAAAAGAATAAAATCGTCCGAATTCATCGGAGTATTTAAATTGCCAATAACGCCTAATCCGATATTTTTTTCAGTTGTAGGACATAGTATATGGTAATTGGTAATGCCTAATTTGTTTGCAATTTTTCCGCTAACTCCGTGGATGTATGCGTCCATAGCTGTGTGTGAGGAATAGATAGCGATGTTATGTCGAATAGCTTTTTCTACACAGCGTTCTTGTGGCGTGGTGCCTGTAAGTTGTTTTAGTCCATGGAAGAGTAGGGGATGGTGAGAAATAATTAAATCGCAATGCTTTGCGATAGCCTCACTGACGACAGACTCTGTAACATCCACCGTCAACAATGCTGCATGTACTTTTGCATTGCGATCACCCACCTGCAGTCCCGAATTATCCCACGATTCCTGGTAACTCAAGGGAGCTACAGATTCTATGATATTAATGATATCCTGAAGGATCAACCTTTTTTAGAGCCGACACCAGTACGAGCGGACGAAGCGGCAGCTTTTTGTGTTTTAACTTGTTGCTTAGGAGCAGACTTTTTTACCTCTTGCTTTTTCTCCTCAATCACAGTTTCAACCTCTTCTTCTATGGAAAAATCGGTAATTCCTGCACCGATAAGAATATTGTACCATTGGATAAGTTTGCGAATATCGCTAGGGTATACTCGGTCACGATCGTAATCAGGTAATACTTCTGCGAAGAAATCATTTAATTGATTATTGTCAGCTTTCTTAGGGTCGAAAGAGACTGGTTTGAGTTCTTCTTTTGCGCCTAACTTAGTTAATACTTCGCTGAGTGCAACATCATCGCCCATGGTGTACATGGAAATCTCGCCAAGAGATACGATTTTATCACGAGCATATGTAGGCATGCGTTTACCATCAAGTAGCGACTCGACGATAAGCATGTTATTACCTTGACTAACTAATTTGTACAAACCTGGTTTTCCTGTGATGGATAAAATATTCTTTAACATAAGTGTATAATTTTCAAATCGGGTGCAAAATTACAATATTTTTCACAAATATGCAAGAAAAATGAGTGAAAATTAATGTTTGTTTGATTTTTCTTGTAATATTGCAATATTTGTTGTACCTTTGCGGTGATAAATGAAAATATGAGTTATGCATAAGATTGTATCAAAACATTTTTATTCAGATAATGTTGCTGAGATTGTGGTTGAGGCACCTCTGATTGCTCGCAGTAGAAAGGCAGGGCACTTTGTGATTGTTCGCGTGGACAAAAATGGAGAGCGCATGCCGTTGACAATTTCAGATGCAGATGTGAAGCACGGAACAATCACTTTGGTAGTTCAACGTATAGGTGTTTCTTCCAGCAAGTTATGTGCTCTAGAGGCGGGTGATAGTGTTGTAGATTTGGTGGGTCCATTGGGCAAAGCGACCGATATTCGCAAGTTTGGTACGGTTGTTTGTGCGTGTGGTGGTGTTGGCGCGGCTCCGATGTTGCCTATTGCTCAGGCCTTGAAGGCAGCAGGTAATCGTGTGATTACAGTGCTGGCCGCAAGGAATAAGGATTTGATTATCCTGCATGAGCAGCTGGCAGCGGTATCAGATGAGGTAATTGTGATGACCGATGATGGTTCGATGGGGCAGAAGGGGCTTGTGACGGAGGGGGTTGAGCTGGTGATCAATCGTGAGCAAGTGGATAAATGTGTAACGATAGGTCCTGCCATAATGATGAAATTTGTTGCTTTGACTACCAAGAAATATGGGATACCTACAGATGCTAGTCTGAATACAATTATGGTGGATGGTACGGGTATGTGTGGTGCGTGTCGTGTGACGGTAGGAGGTAAGACCAAGTTTGTGTGTGTAGATGGTCCTGAATTTGATGCTCATGAGGTTGATTTTAATGAGATGTTGTCTCGCTTAGGACAATATAAATCGGCTGAGGTGGTAGCATATGAGAATTATCATGCGCACTCCATTGCTATTGAGAAGAGGAAGTCAGTATTGGTAGATGAAGAGACGATTGATAAAAGAGAAGTTACACCTTTTGAGGGTACAGCAAAAGATCGTGTAGCGATTCCCCGTGTGAAGATGAATGAGCTTGATCCAAAGACGCGTGTACAATCGTTGTATGATGAAGTGAATCAAGGATTGACGTTTGAGCAGGCAGTTACTGAGGCACATCGTTGTTTGAATTGTAAGAAGCCAACCTGTGTGGAGGGGTGTCCAGTAAATATCAATATTCCAGGTTTTATCAAACAGTTGGAAATAGGAAATGTACTAGGTGCTGCAGAGATTATCAAAGAAAGTAGCACATTACCGGCAGTTTGTGGTCGTGTGTGTCCACAAGAAAAGCAATGTGAAGCGCAGTGTATTCATTTGAGAATGGGGCATGATGCTGTTGCGATAGGATATTTGGAGCGTTTTGTGGCCGATCATGGTAATGCTAAGGTAGAAAAAGCAAAGGAGAAAACTGGCAAGAAAGTAGCGGTAGTAGGTAGTGGTCCTGCGGGTCTTGCTTTTGCTGGTGATATGGCAAAATATGGTTACGATGTGACTGTATTTGAGGCCTTACACGAAATAGGTGGTGTATTGAAATATGGCATTCCAGAATTTCGTTTGCCTAATCGTATAGTGGATCAAGAGATTGAGGGTCTACGTGCTCTAGGGGTGCATTTTGAGACTGATACTATTGTTGGTAAAACGATTAGTATAGATGACATAAAATCATTAGGTTATGCAGCAGTCTTTGTTGGTAGTGGTGCTGGTTTGCCACGGTTTATGGGTATTCCAGGTGAGAACCTAAACGGTGTGATGTCCTGCAATGAGTATTTGACTCGTGTCAATCTGATGCATGCTGCTTCTGCAGATTCGGATACCCCTGTATTTAAAGCAAGGAATGTAGCAGTGATAGGCGGAGGTAATACAGCGATGGATGCGGTTCGCACTGCCAAGCGATTAGGTGCAGAGCGTGCAATTGTTGTATATCGTCGTAGTGAGGACGAGATGCCAGCGCGTGTAGAGGAAGTGCGTCATGCCAAGGAAGAGGGTATTGAGTTTATGACTTTGCATAATCCTATCGAATATCACGCAGATGAAAATGGCAGAGTAAAAGAAGCGTTGTTACAAGTTATGGAGTTAGGTGAGCCTGATGAATCAGGTAGAAGAAGCCCAATGGCTGTTGATGGTAGGGTGGTTACTTTGCCTGTAGATTTAGTAATTGTGAGCGTGGGAGTGAGTCCTAACCCATTGATTCCATCATCTGTAGATGGATTAGAGGTCTCGCGCCGAGGAACGATAGTTGTAAATAATCAAATGCAGTCATCTCTTCCTACATTGTTTGCAGGTGGTGATATTGTTCGAGGAGGAGCAACAGTTATTCTGGCAATGTCGGATGGACGCAAAGCTGCAAAAGAGATGCATGCGTATTTGAATAAATAAAAGAAGAACAATCCCCTAATGCATTAAGCGTTAGGGGATTGTTTTAGAATACATATTTCACACCCGCAAGGAAGTGACAACCTTGTGTATTATATCCGTAATAGATTGGATTCTTGCGATGTAGATAATTGCCTAGTTGGAGATATACATTAAGCCATCTATTGATGTCGTATTGTGCACCTATATTTAGGTCAATTACCATGGGTAATTCTACGTCTTGTGAGGTGGTCATTGCTAAGCGTTTTCCCTCTAGTTTGTTGTCAGAATAGATAGACCATTTTTGATCTATGTTAACATCAACTCTCAAACTCGCATCCCATTCAGGACGGTCATAAACAGGTAGATTCGCACTTAGATTTTTCCAAAAATAGTAATTGCCATTTGCTTTTACTTTGATGATATCGCGGAAATGATAGTGTATAGATGCGCCGATATTTCCACGTTGATAGTTGTGCAATAGGTACGAGTACGATATAGTGTTACTAATATCTGCTACCATAGTATAGTCGTTTTTATACAAAGAGTATCCTCCGTACACGTCTATTAACATAGTAGGCAAAGGTCGAATGTTAAAACCTAAGTTAGCTGCCACAGGAACATATGTTTTTACTTCGTGGTTATTGGCAATTTTTGCTATATCAAAATATCGGTTTCTCAGTAAACTCTCGTTGATAGATCCAGTAGCGAAATACCCCTCTACTTGTGCATGAAGATTCAATTTATCAGGTATGATATGCCATTCAAATTGCACATTTGGAGATGGCGCAAAACTCAGATTTTTCGTTGCGCTGAGCATCTGTTCTGTTCCAATATTCATATCAAGATTAATCCCAACATGAAATTTTATTTTATTTTCGTTGAGTTCGTAGAATGGTTGAATACGAATGTTATGCAAGGCAGACATATTTTGTTCAGAGGAGTATAAGTTGTTTTGTGCATACATTTTGACGCCGCCAATATGTTGACCTTCGCTCCAATAAATATCTAGATTCGAACGTATTTGATGCTCAACAAGTTCTGGAGTAAAGAATGCTTTATATCCAGCTTTAATATTGTATTGCAAATTTTGTTTAGGATCAGCGCATATGCCTACATATGCGCTAGCATCATAAAGGGATTGTAAATGTTTTTGTTCGATAAATGTATATGCTTCATTGCCACCATGAATCCCAAAATACAATCTGGTTTTATCAAGAAGGAACATGGCATTTCCTCCTACTCTGGAGTGTGCCAGGGTGTTGCTTCCCCAATATGCATCGTGCTTTGCATATACGTTGGCGATTACGTTCGGTATTTTTGGGATATTGTAATCGAAATCAAGGTGTGTGTTATGATGTCCTATAGCCACGTCTACTACACCATCTAATGGAGCGGGTGGTGTAAAACGCAGTTCTGCAGCTTTCAAAGGATGTAAATTGAATCCGATAGAAAGTGGTGTGGAGTAGGTGGAGTATATAACGGGATTAGGATCAACCTCAACTTGCAAGATAGATGGTTGAATAGGGATAATGTTTGCTTGCTTGATTTCTGGTTGATATTCTCGCTCTACAGTGACCACTCTGTTGAAGGTTGTATCTTGTGCGAGGGTAACGCAAGGACCACTTATGAGCAAGATACATATAAGGTCGAATAGATATTGAATATTTTTCATAATTGCTGCATTTGGGTAGTATCAGTAGTTTGTTGTATTTCCAATTGGGCGATATGTGCCAGTTTCTGTTCTATCGTGGTTGGTATATCATCTTGAACATGGTAATTCTTTTGTAGGGCTAAGAGATATTGTTTTGCTTGGAATAACTCATTTTTTGTTATATTGATGTCAGCTAATAAAATCAAACTTTTAGCCAACCAATATTGGTGGGAAGTTTGTTTTTGGGTAAAGGACATAATCTCTTGTTCTGCCATCTCCGTAGCGTTAAGATGGTAGTAGCATTCTGCAAGTAGATATTGGGCTTCAGCTCCCTGTGCTGTACGCACTTCTTTTGCAACTGGCGTTAAATCTACAATTGCCAATCCATATTGATTGTTTTTGATATGTAATTTTGCGCGACAGTATAGTGCTTCATTTCGTGTTAAAGAATCAATATTGGGCTGTTCAAGCAATTGTGTAGCTGCATTAATAGCGGTGTTTTCTTCTTTTATATTATAACTACAACGTAGGATACCTAGCAGTGCGATAATTCGCTTGTTAGATGCTGATGCCACTTCGTTCATACGTTGGAAGTAATAAAGTGAAGTACGATATTCATGCTTGTCGTAGCTAAGTTCTGCCACATGCATACATGCTTCTTCTAGGTAGGGATTACCTGGTATTTCAGCTAATGCACTATATTGTTCGATAGCTTGGTCATATTGCTCAAGTTGATAGAAGCTTTTTGCTGCATAATATGTAGCATTTGTACAGTATCTACCTCCAGGACAGAAAGATGTTAGATAAGTGGTAAATCCAGCTGCTGCCTGTTCGTGATTACCCATCATATATTGCAATTCAGCCGTAGTATAAACCAATGAGTCTTCGCTACTTACTATCTGCATATTTATATTTTTGAGGGTCTTGGTGTATGCGATATACTCATCTACGTTATTTGTTTCTACATATATTTGCTCTAATCCCTCTAAAGCGGAATATGCTTCTTGGCTACCGACATATGTATTAATTGTTGTTTTGAATGCTTGGATTGCCTCGTCGTATTGTTTAAGAGTACGATAGGCCATACCTAATTCTAACGAAGCAGTTGCGGCATGACTACTATTTGGGTAGTTTTCAAGTAAATATTGATATGCTTCGATTGCTTCTGTGTTGTGGTCTTGCAGGAGTTCTGCACGAGCTATTTCATAGAAAGCATCATCTGCATAGTCCGAATATGGATATTGTTGTGTGAGCGAACGTAAAATTTCTATTTTTTCTGTATATTTATGCATTAAACCTTGTGCATAACCATTTTGTAATAGTGCATAATCGGCTCCTATGGATTTTAGTTCGGCTACTCGTGAATAAATCAAACTAGCCTCTTGGAATTTACGATCGTGGAACAGGCAATCTCCTAATCGATTGAGTGCATCAGGATATGTTGTATTGCTTGTGTCGTTTGCTAGTGTATTTACATAATCACGATATAATGAACAAGCGGTGGTATAATCCTCCTGATTAAATAGTGCGTATGCCTTTAAGTATATGGATGTGTTGTGGTTGTTTGATTGTTTGAGATTGGGTTGTTGTTGATAGAGGTCAAGCTGTTCTATCGTTTGTGGATATTGATGCAAACGATAGTATGCTTGTGCGCATAGATAAAATGCCTCTGTTTTGTAGTTAGATGGTTGGGATTCTGTTTCAATGACTTCCTTAGCCCATTGTATTGTTTCTTTCATTTTATCTTGCAGGAATGCATCTACGGCTAATTGATATCGTAGATACTGGCAGGTATGCATCACTTTTTCATTAGGTTGTTCTATTTCCAATAATGCATCCAATGCAGCTTGATAGTTCTTACTTGTCAAATACATATCAGCCATCAAGGCATATACTTTGTCTATATACTTCGAATGGGGATACTCTTTAATAAATGTCTGAAATGCAGTAATACTTTCGCCCAAAGCTGAGTTTTGCAGATAAGTAGCTTGTACATAGTTATACATGGCCTCTTCTCGCAATGTGGGATCAATCTTAAATTCTATAGCTGCGGCATAGGCCAAGATAGCTTTTTCTATATTATTCACACGTAGGTAACTATGTCCTAGGTGCAAACATGTGCTTTCGGAGATAGAATCGTTTTGTTGATTAACTTGTTTAAGATGGTTGATAGCTTGCTCGTATCTAGCAATGCGATAATTGGAGATTCCTAGCAGATATAAATCGTTTCGTAAGATATCTTTTTTAGTTTTTGTACGCAGTGTATAGTATGCTTCCAAATGGCTAGCAGCTTTTTCATACAAGCTATCTTGATAGTAAATTTCTCCCACTATTCGGTGTAACTCATCGTTGTACTCGTTATCTGGAAAATCTACCAATAATTTCTCTGCACGGTCTAGCACTTTATCATATTCTGACAGTGCGTAGTGGATTTGCACGATGTAATATGGAGCAATCTTATGATAGCCACCCACTTCTTCCAAACTTAAAAACTCTACCAATGCTTTGCCATATTCTTTTAAATTATAGTAGCAATATCCTATATAATAAGTTGATTGGAGGGTATATGGACTATTTGCGTTCTTTTTGAGTGGAACAAAATATACTAAAGCTCTATCATATTCTTGCAGTTGCAGATGAGAATAGCCCATATGGAAATAGTATAAAGGCTCCATAGTACGTGAGAGGTTCTCTACATGTACTTTACGTAATTCATTAATGGATTTCTGATACTGACGCTTTTCGCTCAACAGTACTCCTTGCATGGTGTGTGCTTCGTCTGCATAAGGAGTATAGGGATAATTCTTTAGATATTCCTCAATGTTATGTTGTGCTTCTGCAGAACGCTGTTCAAAACTCTGTTGTACATCGCAAAACGCCTGCTCATAGTCTTGCGCATAGACTATTGTAGCACTTTGTGCCAAAAATACTAATGCATAAATCAATCGTTTCATCATCTCTTATCTTCTACGGTTACGTTTTTTGCGTTGCATATCGCGTTTGCGCTTATTGCTGATCATCCGCAAAATAACTACAACTACGATACAACCTAAAACTACTATAATAAACCATACTAGAGCAGCATTCAAATTATCTCCTTTCACGCGCGACCACATGGTCATCATGTCTTCAGTCTTATCACCGCAATCATGCATCAGAGCGCAACGCTCAATTACACTAGCATCTGGATAGAAGACGTGGTTGGCATGTACCACCTCAGCTCCTTCGCCAAAGAAATAGGTTAGGTCGGAGGTCGCTTCAATCTCCTCATCGTTTGCCCATGCAAGAATAGTAGAGTCTGCCACCACGCTCACATAGCCAATCTCCTCCATGTTGAGGATGGCGTTCTCGGGCATACACATATAGTTGATGAAGTAGCTCGCTGCCTTGGTGTTCTTCGCATAAACTGGGATACACCATCCGTCGAACCACACATTGCTACCCTCTTCAGGCACAAAGTATTCGAGGTTTACTCCCACTTCGCTTGCTTCATCTATTGCCCATTGTGCATCGCCTGACCAGCTGAGGTTGAGCCATGCCTTGCCTTTGGTCATCTCCTCTTTGCCGAAGTCCACTTCCCAACCTGCGATATTGTTCTTCATGCTGGTGAGGAATTCCTCTACGCGTTGAATACGCTCATCGGTCACGTTGGCCACCAACTCATCGCGGGTCACTTCGCCACGCGCAATCTCGTCGCGGTAAGCATAGAGTACTACTACTGAGTAGATGTCGCGGAAGGCATCTTTCATAAACACTTTACCGGCAAACTTCTCGTTTTGCAAACCGCCTAAAGAAAGTATTTCAGATTTGTCCACCAATGCGGTGTTATAGAGAATACCAGTTGTACCCCACATATAGCCCACAGTGTAGTCTGCTACGCATACACTGCTGTCGGGTGCCATCTGTTGGAACTTATCCACAGCGAAAGGAGAAACCAGTTTGGTGTAGTCGGGTGTTTGACCAAAATCCTTATTGATAGGTTGCAGCAGTCCGTTGCGCAACATACGCTCTATGATGTATTCCGATGGACAAATCACGTCGTAATCTTCTTGTCCCACCTCAATCTCGGTGAGCATCGACTCGTTGATGTCGAAAGTTTGGTATAGCACTTCTACCTGCTCTCCCGTTTGCTCGTAGTACCAAGCAGGGAAACCGTTGAGCACGTTCATGTCGATATAATCGGCCCAGTTGTAAACTTTGAGCGTATGCTCGCGATCAGCAGCAAAAGTGTTAGATACCAATACACAAGGTAGCACCAAAGCGGCTACAGCAAAAAAGAACTTTTTCATTTCGTTTTGTTTTGTTGTTTATGGGTTCGTATATTCATTATTATCAGCAAGACCAAAATGGTCAAGAATATCAGTGAGAATAGGGGTCTGAGCTCAGGTGTCAAACCACCTTTGCGCGCGTCCGCGTAAATGAAAGTGGAGAGGGTTTCTAGTCCGCTACTGCCTTTGGTGAAGTAGGTCACGCCGAAGTCATCAATACTCAATGTCAAGCTCAAGATAAATCCACTAATCATACCTGGCCATAGTTCGGGCATCATCACTTTGCGCAATGCTTGGAAGGGGGTAGCACCTAAGTCCAATGCGGCTTCGTAGATGTTTGGATTCATTTTTGTGAGGCGAGGCATCACACTCAGCACAACATATGGCGTACAAAATACCACGTGTGCAGCAATCACCGTGCCCAGTCCGCGACTGATACCCAAGAATACGAATAGCAAGAACAAGCTGATACCTGTCAGAATATCGGGATTAATCATTGGGATGCTATTCATAAAGGTGAGTATCTTCCTATCGCGCGAACGCATGTGGTAGATACCAATCGCCGCCAACGTACCCAATACGGTGGAGATGAGTGCCGAAGCAAATGCAATCACCACTGTGAAGAAGATAGCGCGATATAGGTTGGGATCCACTTTCACTTGCGCCACAGCATCGTAACCCGTGAATAGGTTCTCGTACAACCCTAACGTAAATCCCGTCCAGTTACCAAACACTTTGCTCTGTGTGAACGAGAATATGATAATCAGCAGAATAGGGGCGTACAACACCACCAGCAGCAACCACAAGTATGCTTGTGCTGCTATGCGTGAACCCAATCCTCGCTGCTCAACTTTCGATTTTTTATAATTTTCAAACATGTCTCTAAACTCTAAACACTCAACGATTTATATCCTCCTTATCTCCTCCAAAGAAGCTGGTCATTCCTATGATTATCAGCATTATCAGCGACAATGCTGCGCCGTAGTTCCACATCGCTATACCGCCTTCGCCGAAGCAGCGTTGGATGAGTGAGCCGAATAAGGTCACCTTGTTGTGGGTCAGCAACTCAGCGATAGCGAAGGTAGAAACCGTAGGCATAAACACCATCACGATACCCGAATAGATACCCGGCATGGAGAGTGGCAAAGTCACTTTCAAGAATACTTGATGACGCTTTGCGCCCAAGTCGTGTGCTGCCTCAATCAGACTGGTATCCATCTTCTGCAAGGTGTTGTAGATAGGGTAAATCATGAAGGGCAGGAAGTCATATACCATACCAAACAGCAGTGCCCCTTCGCCCAGTGGCAGACCGAACATGCGGAATAACTCTACTGTCGCAATCGTGCGGAGTAAGAAGTTTATCCACATGGGCAGAATGAATAGCATCGCCATCACCTGTGGTGTCTTGAAGTCTGCCATCGCCATGATATATGCTGCGGGGTAGCCCAATAGCAGGCAGATGATTGTGGTGATTAGTGCGATAGCCAAGGAATAGATAAATGTGTTTATCGCTTCGGACTTCGTGAAGAAACTCACAAAGTTCTGTATCGTAAAGCTTCCGTTCGCGTCTGTGAAGGCATACACCGCAATCAGCAATAGCGGCAGTACCACCAAGCACAGCATAAACAGTGCATAGGGCCATGCCCATGTACTCCGCGACTGAAACACCATTCTTAATTTACTATTTTTCATGCCTCTAACCTTTAACCTCTCACCTCTAACCTCTCACCTTTAACCTCTTTCTTATACAATCTTATATAACTTGGTGCGATGCGAATTCCCACTCGGTCGCCGTCATCCCACACATCATGGGTGTCCACATACAGGTCGTCGCCGTCATCGGTGCGGACGGTCAGGTGGTAGTGGTCGCCTTTGTACAAGATGAAATATACCTCGCCGCACAGCACGCCATCTTCCTCGTCGTCTTGCAGGTTTACGCGATTGAAATCCACTTCTACTTCCACTTCTTCGCCCACTTCAAAGCGTTCTGCCACGCGCTCTGGAATATCCCATTCCTCATCTAAGAAACGCACACGGTTGTCTTCCAGCACTTCACCGTCGAAGGTGTTGCACAATCGCTCTTTCTTCATTACTTGTATATCTTCTGGCTTGACCAATAGTCCTACATTCGTGCCTGGCTCAAAGGCGTGGTAGTCTTGAATCATCAATTCATATCCGTTGTCGGTCAGCACGGTCATCTCATAGTGCACACCTTTGAAGATACAACTCTGCACCTCGCCATGCAATTGCCATGGATCATCTTCTACCTTTCCGTTTTCACCTTTCACCTTTCCGATATATAGATCTTCGGGTCTTATCACTACATCCACTTCTTGGTCTTCGCCAAAGCCTTTGTCCACGCACTCGAAGTCCTTCTCGCAGAAGTTCACCACGCCATCTTTCACCATAGTAGCGTCTAAGATATTGCTCTCGCCGATGAAGTCGGCTACGAAGCAGTTTTGCGGTTCGTTATACACGTCCGTAGGTGTACCA
>JAZNKZ010000035.1:0-12563 GCA_045578815.1 Paludibacteraceae bacterium | reverse complement strand
AGACCAATTGTAAAGATGGCTATTTTAATAGATTTTTTCATAACTTAAATCTATTTATTATGTTTAACATTTTCGCTATTACAATAACACTAATCTGTAACTAGATGCCAAGTGAAGCGATACACGAACGTCTACTTGCATTACAGAAGCAGCTAACATTTGTTACTGCAGTCAATAATATTACCAATAAAAGAATCAACGCTACTCGTTTGTTTATTGGCTAAATCAGTATAATTAGTAGCAAATTAATATAAACTAACTCTCAAAATAGATTCTCGTAATAGAATAAGAGCTCGTCAATAAGGTTTAGCATCACTATCTTTAATAAGTACTATCTTAATCTTCGAAGACGCCGCAAAGGTATTGTTATTTTTTGATATATGCAAATTTTTGAGGATTATTTTGGGATTTTTTTGGAGACAAAGCTAAAAATAGCTTCGTTAGAAGAATGCTCTTGGTGAGAAGGATAATATTCTGTATTTTTTAAACGGGAATTTGATTTTCAACGGATTTTTGAATTGAGTAAGAAAAATCGTATTTTTGGGGCGATTTTTTGTTTGGAGGATAGGCAACTATTTCAGGAATGTAGTCAACTTTTTTAGGAAAGCGATATTAAGAAACAGCACTTTTTATAGGCGGGAAGTTGAGTCGGAGTTCTGTCGGTCTTCTCTCGGTGTTCGGTCGGTGGAATTAGGAAAGGTATAAGAGAGGGAAAAGAGACGGCAATCTTAATAAACAGCACTTTTGGGTGATTCGGAGTTCTTTGGTCGTTCCTTGGTTCTTCTTTGGTTCTTATCTCGCCTAAAAGGCTCGAACGATTATTCCGTCCTTGGTCTTTTACACGGTGCTTAAATATAAGGTACAAGGGGATTGAATCTTAATATTTGTACTGTTTAGAGGACGGTGCAAAGCACCTACAGTTTAGAGATTAGAGGCAGGAAGACACGACGAACTACCGCCGTGCACATAACAGACTGCGGGAACAAAATAAAACAACAATAACCACTTTAATCCAACAACTACTTCGCGCGTCAACCAGTAAATAAACAAAAGACATCGATAGGTTTCCTACCGATGTCTTTGTTTTGTATTGTCGGCTATTGCCGAGGTTGTGTGCCCATAGGGCAGGTTGTGTCGCTTCGCGAGGGCTGGCAATTACGCGAAGAGTTTGCCGAAGTCAGCGTGGCTGATCTCTTTCTCCTCGATCTTAGCTACGCCCTTGAGTGCCTCGTAGATCTTGTTCTCTGCTACGCGCTCAACGATACCACGCAATTGCTTCTCGTCCTTGAGCATTTGCTCTGCATAGTTAGCCAAGTAGCTATCCTCTACGTGCATCAAACCATATTGCATGAACTGCATGCGAGCCACCTCTTTAGCGTATGCCTCTACGTCCTCTTTCTCTACTTGAACGTTGAAGTGCTTAGCCAATTGGTCTTTTGCCAAGTGCCAACGGAGCTCGTCCACCATAGCTGGGAAGTCTTTCTCGAGTTCCTCCTCAGTCATCTTCTCGTTGGTAGCTTTCACCCAACGTTTGAGGAATGCCTCTGGGAACTCAACCTTAGCCATCTTCTTCATCACTGCTGCCTTTGCGTCCAAACCGAACTTGTACTTAGCATCCTCTGCCATGTTTTGCTCGATCTCAGCTTTGATGTGTGCGCGGAAGTCTGCCTCATCAGCGATATTGTTCTCGCCATACACCTTTGCAAACAACTCACCGTCAATAGCCGCAGCTTGGTGACGGGTGATAGCTTGCAACTCGAAGGTGAAGTCAGAAGTCAATTCTTTTGCCTCCTCTTTGGTGATACCGAGCATAGAGCTTACCTCTACTTCGCTACCGTATGCTTTGGTTGGGTTGAAGGTGATAACATCGCCTACCTTTGCACCTGCAAAGAGTTTAGCTTGCTCTGCATCCTTCATGTATTGAGGAGTGAGCATACCGTTCTCCTTCACGATACCGTTCTCCTTTTGCTCGGTGAGCAGACCCTTGAGCACGTCGCCGTCTTGCACCTCTTCAGCGTTTACGTAATCGCCAAAGCGTTGTGCGTAGCTTTGTACTTGGTTCTCCACCATCTCATCGGTAACAGTGATGGTGTATTGGGTGAGTTTGTTCTTGCCATTGAGCATTGCGTCGAACTCTGGAGCCACAGCAATGTCGAAGCAGAAAGTGAAAGTGTCTTGCGTGTCGAAGTTCACTTCTGGAGTAAGTTCCTCGTTTGGCAATGGGTCGCCGAGGAGGTTGAGGTGTTGCTCTTCGATGTACTTGTTGAGGTTCTCGCCGATGGTCTTGTTGATTACCTCAGCAAGGATACTCTTGCCGTACATCTTTTGCAACATGCCCTTAGGTGCCATACCCGGACGGAAACCTGGGATGTTGGCTTTCTTACGAATTTGGATAAGTTCTTTTTGAACTGCCTCTTGGTAGTCTGCTGGCTCCACAGTCATGGTGATTACCGCAGTGAGGTCTTTGATTTCTGATTGTTCAATTTTCATATAACTAAATTTTTAATTTGATTTCTTTTTTGAGTCAGGAGTCAGGAGTCGAGAGTTAAGATTTATTTGCGCGTTTGCGCTCGAGTTCGTCGAGGATAATCTTGCGGATACGCATAAAGTTTGGTGTTACCTCTACGTATTCATCTTCCTTGATATACTCCAATGCCTCCTCCAGCGAGAAGATCACAGGTGGTGGCAATACCGCCTTGTCATCTGCCGATTTCGAGCGCATATTGGTCAACTTCTTTGACTTGGTCACATTGATCACAATGTCGCCCTCTTTTGAGCTCTCGCCTACTACTTGACCTGCATACACCTCGTCTTGTGGCGAAATGAAGAAACGTCCACGGTCTTGCAGTTTATCCAAGGCATATGCGTATGCGATACCACTCTCCATGGCGATGAGCGAACCGTTGTTGCGCTTCACAATCTCGCCTTTGTAGGGTTGGAACTCCAAGAAACGGTGTGCCATAATCGCTTCGCCTGCCGACACGTTCAGCACGTAGGTACGCATGCCGATGATACCACGGCTCGGAATCTCAAACTCGAGTTGTACGCGGTCGTTGATCATCTCCATGCGGGTCATCTCGCCCTTGTGGGTGGATACATATTCGATGATCTTGCCCGAGCACTCTTCTGGCGTGTTCACGGTGAGTTGCTCCACAGGTTCGCACTTCACGCCGTCAATCTCCTTGATGATGACTTGTGGCTGACCCACTTGCAACTCATATCCCTCACGACGCATAGTCTCTACGAGCACGCTCAGGTGCAACACACCACGGCCAAAGACATTCCACGAGTTCTCATCCGTACCGCGCTCCACGCGCAATGCCAAGTTCTTTTCGAGCTCTTTGTCAAGGCGTTCTTGGATATGGCGTGAGGTCACGAACTTACCGTCTTGACCGAAGAATGGCGAGTCGTTGATGGTGAATACCATGGACATTGTTGGCTCATCAATCGCGATGGGCTTCAATGCCTCTGGTGTCTCGATGTCGCAAATAGTGTCGCCAATCTCGAAGCCGTCGATGCCGATGAGCGCGCATATATCGCCCGATTTCATTTCGTCGGTTTTAATGTGTCCCATGCCCGAGAAGGTGTGCAGCTCTTTGATTTTGGTCTTGACCATCGTGCCATCTTTCTTGGCGAGCATGACATTCTGACCATTGCGCAATGTACCGCGATGCACACGTCCCACTGCGATACGGCCTACGTATGGGTTGTAGTCGAGACTGGTGATGAGCATCTGTGGTGTACCCTCCAGCACCTCTGGTTCGGGGATATACTCGATGATGGCATCCATCAATGCGGTCAGGTCTTCGGTTGGCTGTTTCCAATCGGTGGACATCCAGCCGTTCTTTGCCGAACCGTAGAGCGTTTGGAAGTCGAGTTGTTCCTCTGTGGCGTCGAGGTTGCACATGAGGTCGAATACCTCCTCTTGTACCTCGTCGGGGCGGCAGTTGAGTTTATCGACTTTGTTGATGACTACGATAGGTTTGAGGTTGAGCTCCAACGCCTTTTGCAGCACGAAGCGCGTTTGTGGCATCGGACCTTCGAAGGCATCTACGAGCAGCAGCACGCCGTCTGCCATGTTCAGCACGCGCTCCACCTCGCCACCGAAATCGGCGTGGCCCGGAGTGTCAATCACATTGATTTTGTAGCCCTTGTATTCAATCGCTACGTTCTTTGCCAAGATGGTGATACCGCGCTCGCGCTCGAGTTCGTTGTTGTCGAGGATGAGTTCGCCCTTCTGCTCGTTGTCGCGGAAGAGGTTGGCGGTGTACAGCATCTTGTCCACGAGCGTTGTTTTTCCGTGGTCCACGTGTGCGATGATAGCTATGTTTCTAATCTTTTGCATAAACTTTTTTATACTAGCATTCTTGCTTTCAGCAAGCCCATTCTATGTCAATTTATAAAAAGTTTGCAAAATTACTGTTTTTTTACCACATATGCAAACATTTTAAGGCAATTTATTATTTTTCACAAAAAAAACACTGGAATTTGTACAATTACGAAAAAAGTAGTAACTTTGCAGCGGAATTATAAAATCATCTATGTAACATTATGAGAGAGTTTTTCGGTACATTCGACATTTGGCAAGTATTGTCATCGTTCATTTTCCTTTTTGCTATCATTGACCCATTTGGCAATATCCCAATTACACTTAATATGGTAAAAAAAGGGGTTAAAATTTCTCCTATTAAGGTTTGCATTGCCACAATTGTTATTCTTATCACTTTCCTCTTTGCTGGTGAATGGGTGCTCAAATTATTCGGTGTTAAGATAGAGTATTTCGCCATTGCTGGTGGATTCGTCATCTTCCTCATGGCTTTGGAGATGGTACTAGATGTCACTATTTTTAGGAACGAAGGTCTTGAGGGTTCTGGCAGTATCGTGCCTTTAGCGTTCCCTATGTATGCTGGTCCTGGTGCATTCACAGCATTGCTCTCTATTACGGCTGAATATGAAATCATCAACCTTGTCATTTCTGTAGCGCTCAACACTGTCGCACTATATCTCGTGCTTAAAGGCACCAATTGGTTGAACAAGTATGTAGGTCAAACCACGCTGTACATCCTTCGTAAGTTCTTTGGTATCATTGTATTGGCGATTGCTTGTAAACTAATGTTTGGTAACCTTGCAATGGTATTTGGCTAATCTCTGCTTATGAAGTCACAACATATTTTTCTCGTGTTTGTAGCAACCCTCTTCGTTGCTTGTCAGCATTCTCCACAGTTCTTCGTTTCTGGCACAATTACTGGAGCTGAGGGAGAAATGCTATATCTTGAGCATACCGCTCTCACAGGAACTACACTTGTGGACTCATGCATCGTAGATAATGATGGTTCCTTTTCACTTCAGGCTCCTCGCCCACAATATCCTGACTTCTACCGCGTGTCCATTGATGGTCGCACATTGCAATTAGCTGTTGATTCTATTGAAGAAATCACTATCACCACCTCACTTGACAGCCTCCCCTATACACTAGCCATTGAGGGGAGCGAGCCATCGCTAGCTATTGCACAACTACGCGCTACCGCACGCAGTGCTTCGCGCGCCCAACTGCGTGATCAGGCTCAGGAGATTATCATGCAAAATCCCCGTTCGCTCGCTGCCTACTACGCCGTATTTCTCAAGCAGGCAGGAGAACACATTTGGGATATGAACATGCACTCCGATCGCCGTATGTATCAAATTGTGGCAACGTCTTTCAATACATGGATGCCTAACTACGAACGTTCCAAAGCTCTATATACACAGGTCAGCAACGCCCTGCAAGCAGAACGACAGTTGCTGCAGAACACTGCTGTCCGTCAGTTTATTGACAATGCTGAAAATGCTTTTTTAGACATTGCCTTGCAAGACGACAATGGCATCACTCAATCACTTTCCGACCTGCGTGGCAAAGTAATTGTGCTTGATTTCTCTGCTATTGAGATGGAGCAAAGCAAGGGATATATCTTCGAACTTCGCGAACTCTACAACCGCTACAGCAAACGTGGTATGGCAATCTATTCCGTATCGCTTGACCGCAACCGTCTGCTGTGGGAAGATGGCGTAGTCAATCTTCCATGGACCAATGTCTATGCAGGCGAGAAAGCCACTGAGGTACTTATGCAATATAATGTACAATCAATTCCTACCCTATTTCTACTAGATAGGAAAGGCAATGTACAAGGACGATACTCCAACTTCGAGCAACTTGACGCTGACATCCAAAAATATCTCTAACCTCGCTCTTCAGGTTGGTTTTGATGCCTGCGCTGTAGCGCCTGTTCATCGTTTGGACGATGATGCTGAGTTTATGGATAGTTGGATCGCCCAGGGGCTGCATGGTGAGATGGATTATCTAGAGCGCAATTGTGACAAACGCTACGACCCTGCTCTGCTGGTGCCTGACGCACAGGCGGTGGTGGTATGTCTGCTAAGCTTTGAGCATTCAGGACGTGACTATCACCGACGTGTAAAGTCTTTGCTTTATACGCTAGAAGCACGGCTTAAAGAAACATTTGGCGAAGACATTGTATCTTCCACCCACCAACATATTTTTTGCGACTCTGCGCCGATACTCGAACGCCGCTGGTGTGTGGAGGCAGGGTTAGGATTTATTGGTAAGAATCACCAGTTCATTCATCCCACATTGGGCAGCATGGTTCACCCTGGGGAGATTATTATCAACAAACCAGTGCCAACATCCAATACCCAACACCCAATATCCACACTCTGTGCCGACTGCCGTCTATGCTTAGATGCATGTCCTACAGGTGCATTGCGCAATGAGGTATGGGATGCCACCCAATGCATCGCCTACACCACTCATCATTGCTTGGAGTGCCAACTCCCCTGCCCATACAACCACACTACACCATGCTAAACAATACTATACAATACTACACTCATATGAAACATCTCCATCTTGGCATTGCTTCTGATCACGCTGGCTTTGCACTCAAACAAACTATTATCGCTTGGCTCACAGAGCAAGGCATACAAGTTACCGATTACGGCTGTCCTTCTACTGACAGTTGCGACTATCCTGATTTCGCTCATCCGTTGGCAGCTTCTGTAGAGAATGGCACCAACGATATGGGTATAGCAATCTGCTCCACTGGCAATGGTATCACCATGACTTGCAACCACCACCAAGGCATTCGTGCTGCTCTCTGCTGGGACGAACCGTTGGCTCGTTTGGCACGCCAACACAACAATGCCAATATCCTCGGTCTGCCAGCCAACTATATCTCCGCAGAGAAGGCTATCGAATTGATTAAGATTTTCCTTACCACCGAGTTCGAAGGAGGTCGCCACGAACGCCGTGTCAACAAGATTCCTTGCCAGTAGAATCTTCAACCAATTGCGTTGTTGGTTTAGTTACGCACTATCAGTCTTTGGGGTAGTGCGTGTGCGTCATTTGCCTACCTTCGTCAGCGTTGAACCCGCCAATTTTTGCCAACTCCACTGTCCCGAATGTCCAGTTGGTAAATGGAACAAAGATTCAAGAACAAGGAGCCAAGACTTATCGCCATCGACTAGTCCAACAACGATAGAACGAACAATGCGCATGGAGGTCTTTGAGAGAATCTTGGAACAAGTTCAAAAGACTGCCCATACGATGCAGTTCTATTTTCAGGGCGAACCATTGCTCAACAAGCGGTTGCCCGAGATGATTGCTCGTGCCCATCAAGCAGGACTCTACACTATCGTTTCCACCAATGCGCAAGCTCTCACTTCGCTCATGGCACAACGGCTTGTCAAGAGCGGACTCAGCTGCATCATCGTGTCCATTGATGGTTTCTCTGAGGAGTCATATGCCGCTTATCGTGTAGGTGGTAGTCTGCACCGCGCATTAGAGGGATTGCAATATTTACAAGAAGCTAAGGAGCAATACGGCTCCTCTATCCGCATTGAATTGCAGGTACTTCGCTTGCGTACCAACGAGCATGAATGGCAATGGATTAAAAAGCATTATAAGAAACTTGGTGCCACTCACCTTGTCTTCAAGACTGCCCAACTCTATGATTTTGAGCATGGGAACCCTCTCATGCCCACCAATGAGCGTTACTCCCGCTACAAGAAAACAGCAGATGGTACTTATGTGCATAAAAAACACTTGCCTCTCGCCTTATCGCCTCTTCGCCTTATCGCCTTACAGCCATGCCTCCGCCTCTGGTCTGGCTGTGTGATCACCACTACAGGCAATGTCCTGCCTTGCTGCTACGATAAGGATCACAGCTATGCTTTGGGCAACATTTCCACACAACCAATCACCGATATTTTTCACTCTAAGCGAGCCAATGCTCTGCGCCACCGCGTGCTTCACGCCACTTCCCCACTCCCCGAAATGTGCAAGAACTGTGATCGGTAAGATTGCTATTTTATTCACTTTCGTAATGGCTATATACAAAACCTCCTGCCACTGTGTCAAGGACGTGATGGCGAGGAGGAATCAAGAGTCGAAAAACGTTAATTCTTTTTAGCGTTGTAGGATTCGATGGTTTTCGACTGTATGATGATGGCTGTATCACCCTTGGTCACGGATCGGCTTTCGGTGGTGATGGTACGGGTTACATTGCACGAGGTGAGTCCTAGAGCCATTGCAATAGATGTGGCGATAGCCACTGCAAGGTACTTAATTGCCTTCATGAGGCGTTGTTTTTGAGTTTCTGTTAATGGTTTCATTCGTGTAGTTGTTTTGTATTGTGTAGTGTGGTTATACAATTCTATACCATCCTTTAAATACCGTAGGAATCCCACTCTTGCTTGAAGACATAGCCCCAAAGGGTTGGGTACTTCTTCTGTGCTGCGAAAGCTGCTTGGTCGATAGCCAACTGTGCTGGGTCGAGCATACGCAAGCGAGCAGCAGTACATACTGCACTGAACTTGGTTCGGTTAGCAATCTCAGCCGCTGATACTGGGGTGGTACGGTCGCCACGTACGGAGGTGTATTTACGGTCGGATTGCTTGCGATAGTTGTAGCAAGTGCGGTACTTTTGGGAGATTTTGCCCGAGAGGTGATGGATAGGGTCTTCGTAAACAACTTGTGCCATATGTATTCGGCAATCGAACATCGAGTAGAATTTTAAGACAATTGATGTCAATTGAGATGTCAATTAATGACAATTCAAGATTTACCTTTTGTTCTTGCCCAAATGAATGCAACGCGTTGCATTAGTGGGCAGAACAAAAGGATTGTTTTTTACTCAGGTTCGGAAATCCTCTATGCCGTGAGAGGGGTTAAAGGGTTTAAGGATTAGAAGTAAAGGCTGGAATTAGAGTTTGGCCATTTCTTGTGCCATCATATAGCCGTGGAGAGATTTGTACTTAGTTTGCTTTTTGAACTCATCTTTGTAAGCTGCTCGTTGCTCAGGAGTGAGTGCCTTGACATTGGCAGATGCCGTAGTCATCTTGGTTTGTTGCGCTTGTTGTGCCGCAGATGGTTCGCCTGTGTAAGGGTTGCAGATTTGTGAAGTGAAGGTTTCGCCGTACATTTCTTTGAAGATGATGTCGGAGTGTTTGCAGATTTTGCCACGGAATTGGCGGAATGGGGCTTCTAATTTAATTTTAGACATAAGCTTGTAGTTTAAAAAGTTAATAAATAAGGTTAGTTAATAGTTTGAAGTGTGCAGGTCCAGCAGTGGTTGAAGGTGAGGGACTGGGCGAGGGTTTGACGGATGATGTCGCATGCCTCGTCGGGAAGGAAGAGTTGAGGATCAAGAGGAATAACCATGACTGTGAGGGTGGTGCCCTCGGTGGAGAAGTCAGGATTGAGGGTTTCCAAATGAAAGAGGACTGCCTCTTTGGCTTGGAGCATCTCGGCTGCGCTTTGGCAGGGGATGGTGATGAGAACGAAATGTTTTGGTTTCATATTCTTTATTGTTTTAGTAGTGATACAATATGTTTCTGCGTCCGTCTTTTTGCGAAACGCTTTCACTTATTAAAGTATTGCCGTATTTTCGGCAGTTGTGCTAAACAACAAAGAAAAACTCATCTTTGCGAAGATAAGTGTATAAAAAGAAAACGGAATGCAGCTGTGAATCAGTGCATTCCGAAGAAAATAAAATTGTTTGTATTTTTTATGCTTTGCCGAAAGATTTGCCGATATTCTTCAATAAAGTATCTAAATCGGCATTAGTGGTTTTAGCAGGATCAAGTATATCAATAAAGGTTTCAATGGCTGAAAAAGCAGGACCTTCGGGCATATGTTCTTTGTTAAAATCATGAAACATATTTCCATGCCAATCTGAAAAATGGTTCTCTACGATTTTCCACAATCCATAACCTTTAGGAGTAGAGATGATTTTACGCTCTTTCATTCGTTTAAAAAGCGCATATAGTTTTTGCTTTGTGGTTGTCCAGACGATAACATCATTTGTATGTTTGTCTGCAAACAAAGAGAGGAATGCATCTGGTTCTGTTTGCGGATCAATCCAAGTTTTGGTTGGCTCGTATTCTTTACAAAGAAACTGATAAAAGAGGGTCAAACGCTTTGTAGCATTAAACTGTTCGCTATTGTAAGTATAGATAAGAGCTGGTGTTTCGAGAAAATGTGTGGACTTCTTAGGAGTTACTGTCTTTCCTTTGCAGGAGGAGGTTAATTCAGATTGTTTTGGCGTAGTCGGTTTCTCATTAATGATTTGAATGCCGATGCCACCTGCTTCGACATTGTTGATTTCGTAGTCCACATGTTTGGACTGCACGTAGTCGCCTGCTACGTTGATGATACGGTTGGGTTGTTCCATAGTTGTAATTGATTAATGTTTGTTTATTGATTTGTTTGAGAATAATTATGTTGCTGGTTGATGTATTCGTTTTCGATATAGGTATTGGTATGTATTGGACGGTTGCGAAGCTGTTCTATCTCGGTTTGGAGTTGGATGTTTTTGGCTTTCTCGTCTGCTAATTGGCTCTTTAGTGTTGCATTTTCTTTTAATAATTGTTCAACAAGCATTTGCAAGTCCTCATTCTCTTCGAGTACTTGCTGCATTTCTTGTTGATGTCCTTTAACAAGACCACCTAATCGTTTGGAAAAATTGAGTTTGGCTTCTATGTTATTAGGGTCATCGGTAGGCATGGTCTAATATGTAGTATTGTGTTTTACGAAGGTGGAGTTTTGTATGTGGTTTGTATTTTTTGCAATAATTCGGTTGTGGGCATCTCCATGCGGTTGAAGGCGAACCATTTCTTGCCGAGGTCTTTGATGCTGGCACCAAGGTGATAGACCGTCTCGTCAATGCATAGGAAGCGGTCGTGTGAGCGGTCGAAGGTAACAATATCTATTGGAGTGTATTGCGCATTATGCTTCTGAATATCTAGTTGCAGTTGTGCGGATGGTTTCTTGGTATAGATGGTAGCCGCCACCTTATCTGCTCGTTTGGATAGTATGGTTAGCACGCTATCGTCGATGTAGTTGTCGATGAGGATGATGCGTGTGGTGGCTTCTCGTATACGGTCGTTGATGAAAGTATAGGCATCAAAGATTTGTCCATCGTAGAAAATGCCTTGGTGGGGTTGCACATTACCGCTATCCAAAAGACGGAATACCTCTTCGAGTTTGTGGTCTGTCTCTGTTTGGTGCGCCACGATTGCTAATTGATTTTGCTCCATCACATCTAAACGTTGGAATATTTGTGCATTGGCAGCAATGAACTGGCGCATGGAGGTAAAGGCACGCATGATACGGATGTTTACTTGAATAGCTATTGGCGAACGCAGAACACTACTGAGCATAGCAATTCCGTTTTCGGTGAAGGCATAAGGAAGATAGCGCACGCCACCATGACTTGATGTCACAATTTGTAATTTCAAACTTACTTCTTGACTTGAGGTTGCAATTTGTGACCTCAAGTTTGTACCCTTGTTCAAGGTTGCAATTTGTGACCTTGAACAAATCACTTCTTCTTGTGTTAGTTGAAACATAAAGTCTTCGGGGAAACGCTCAATATTGCGTTTCACTTGTTGATTCAAACGCTTAGTTTCTACTCCGTACAAGATAGCAAGGTCGCTATCTAACAGTACTTGTTGCCCCCGAATGATTCGAATGAGTGGTTCAATTTGCAGTAATTGATTGTTCGTTGTTTGTTCTGTAGTTAGAATCAATTCCTTTTGTGTTTGCTTTGCCATAATTTTGCATTTATTTTGAATTACGCAGCAAAGGTACTACATCAAACTGCTAAAACTTGTCAGTATGTATATAAAAAATGCAGAAAATGTAATTTTTTCTGCATTTTTATATGATTTATGGGGGATGGATTCGGTTTTTACGATGATTTTATTGGGACTTGCTCCTTTTTTTTGTTGAGTTTGCTGCTTTTTCGTGAGAAAAAAAGGAGCAAGCTGTATGTGAGATATTGGTGAGGATTGGAGTGTGAAATAGAAGAGGGTGGCAGAGAAGAGGACGGATGCAATGTGTATGTGATTATTGCATGTTAGTAGTAGTTAACTGAGCCCAGCGTGCTAGACCATTGGCGGAAAGGCGGTATGCTTGTTCGGGTTTGTTTGGAGAGTCTGGATAAGCCAAAACAACATAACCTCGGGCAATAGCAGGACGAAGATAGTTATCCATGAAGTTACGGCGA
>JAZNKZ010000034.1:0-9063 GCA_045578815.1 Paludibacteraceae bacterium | reverse complement strand
CGAATACCGAGTACTTTATCACCAAGATGAAAGCGGCAGGCTTTGACATTAAGCCAACCGAGTCGGCTATCTGCGCGGTGATGCTGTACGACGCTCGTTTGAGCCAAGAGTTCGCAGCGGCATTGCAAGAGGAGGGTATTTATGTAACGGGCTTCTACTACCCAGTAGTGCCACAGGGTCAAGCGCGTATCCGCGTCCAACTCTCTGCGGCTCACACCACCGATCAACTCGACCGCGGTATCGAGGCCTTTATCAAAGTAGGAAAGAACCTTGGTGTTCTCAATTCATAATTCAAAATTCATAATTCATCATTATTATGAAAGCCTTAGTAAAACGTTATGCCGAGCCTGGGCTCTGGATGGAAGAGGTGCCAATGCCTCAAGTAGGCGTGAATGATGTGCTCATCAAGGTCACCAAAGCTGCTATTTGCGGTACGGACCTGCACATGTATAAATGGGACGAATGGTCGCAAACTCACTGCACACCGCCTTATATCATGGGTCACGAGTTCGTGGGCGTGGCTGTAGAGGTCGGACCAGGTGTTCGTGGTGTGAAGGTGGGCGACCGCGTGACGGCTGAGGGACATATCGTCTGCGGTACATGCCGTAACTGCCGTCGTGGCATGGGACACGTGTGCGAGAATACTATCTCTGTCGGTATTATGGGCAAGGACGGTGCTTTTGCCGAGTATGTAACTATCCCTGAGAGCAATATCGTGCATATCCGTCCTGAGATTCCAGACGACTTCGCAGCTATCATGGACCCCTTTGGCAACGCTACACACACCGCATTGGCTTTCCCTCTCTTGGGCGAAGATGTGCTTATCACAGGTGCGGGCTTGATTGGTACGATGGCTGCGGGTATCTGCCGCTATGCGGGAGCAAAGAATATCGTCGTGACCGACCTCAACGAGCAACGCCTCGAGATAGCCAAGAAGATGGGTGCTACTATTACCGTCAATGGCTCGAAGGGCGAGACTGTAGAGGGCGCAATGAAGCAATTGGGTATCCGTGGCTTTGATATTGGCTTGGAGATGTCGGGCGCACCAGCAGCGTTTAACGATATGATCGCGCACATGTATAAGGGTGCTAATATCGCGCAGTTGGGTATCTTGCCAAGCAACACGCAAGTCAATTGGTCGGATATCATCTTCAATGCTTTGACTATCAAGGGAATCACTGGCCGCCGCATGTGGGAGACATGGTACCAGATGGAGCAGATGTTGTTGGGCGGTCTGGATTTGAGTCCAGTGATTACCCACCGCTTCCACTTCGACGACTTCCAAAAGGGCTTCGACGTCATGGTCAGCGGCCAATGTGGCAAAGTGCTACTTGAGTGGTAAACCACGCTCCACAATCCTACACTACGCTACACAACTGCTAAACAATACTACACATGCTCACCCAGTCACATCCGACTGGGTGAGTTGTTGTCCACACCACTGCTACGACGCAAATATCTTCGTTTTGACAAGTCGAAATAGCAAAATAAAGAAAAATGGGGGGGGTAAAATAATTTGCATAATTCAAAGAAAAATAGTAATTTTGCAAAAATTTTCACATAGGTGTAGTATTTAGCTGTTTTGATTTGTCTAATATACGTAAGGTAACATACAATCACGACTATGATACATTTAGAAAACATACACAAGACCTACAACTTGGGCACTCCCAACGCCTTGCATGTGCTGAAAGGCATCGACCTGCATATCAACAAGGGCGAACTCGTGTCTATCATGGGCTCTTCGGGTTCGGGCAAGTCCACGCTGCTCAACATCTTGGGCATCTTGGACAACTACGACGAGGGCACGTATCACCTCAACGGACACCTAATCAAAGACCTCAACGAGACACAAGGCGCACGCCTCCGCAACGAGTTGATTGGGTTTGTATTCCAGAGTTTCAACCTGCTGAACTTTAAGAACGCAGTTGAGAATGTGGCATTGCCCCTGTATTATAAAGGTGTACCACGCAAAGAACGCTACATGCGTGCCATGGAGCAACTGGAGCGCATGGGGCTCAAAGACTGGGCTACGCACCTGCCTCACGAGATGTCGGGTGGTCAGCGCCAGCGCGTAGCCATCGCTCGCGCGATAGTAGGCAATCCAAGCGTGCTACTGGCGGATGAGCCAACGGGTGCATTGGATTCCAAGACTTCGGTGGAGATGATGGACGTCTTCAAGCAACTCAATTCCGAAGGTATCACCACCGTGATTGTCACCCACGAACAGAGTATCGCGGACGCTACACAACGCATTATTCGAATCAAAGACGGTATTATCTAATGGGCGATCTCTTACACGAAATATGGGAATCACTGCGGCAGAATAAGTTCCGCACCGCCATGACTGGCTTTGCTGTGGTGTGGGGAATCTTCATTCTGGTAGTACTCTTAGGCGTGAGCAAGGGATTGGAAAATGGCATGCAAGCCAACTACGGTTCGCGCCTCAGCAATTCGGTAGATATCTGGACATCATGGACCACCCTACCCTACAAAGGTCTGCCTTCCTCGCGCTACCTATTCTTCACCGACAACGATGCACAACTGATTCGCAACCTGCCCGAGGTGGAACTATTTTCGCGCGTCGCATCCAAATATGACATGGAAACGGTCTATGGCAAAGAGAGCATCACCTTAGAAGTGACAGGCATCGAAGGCGATTATCAGCATATCTTCAATAAGAACCTACTATGCGGACGCTTCGTGAACGCACGCGATATTGCCCAGCGAGAGAAAATATGCGTCCTTGATGAACGCGCCATAGAGATGTTGGGCGTCAGCGCAGAGCAGATATTAGGGGAGTTTATCAAGGTAAATAGCGTGCGCTTCCGCGTGGTAGGAGTATGTGAGAAAGGCGAACGATGGCAAGGTGCCAGTATGTTTATTCCTTTCTCCACACACCAAAACATTTTCAGCACCAGCCGCAAGTTCCAAAAGATGTCAATGACCATGACCAGTGGCACACGCAATATTGAAAAGCGCGTCAAGACCCTCTTGGCAGGACCAATGCAATTCGACAAAGACGATCCGGGTGCTGTGGGTGTATGGACACAAGAGGAGTCGGTGGAGGAGCAAGCACGTGTGATGGGGGCTATCCGACTATTTATCTTGATATTAGGTCTTTGTACATTGGTGTCGGGTGCTGTAGGCGTGAGCAATATCATGTTGGTATCGGTGCGCGAACGCACCAAGGAGTTGGGTATCCGCAAGGCATTAGGCGCACCGCCTATCACGGTGATGCTGTCCGTAGTGGGCGAGTCGTTGGCGATTACCAGTATCTTTGGCTTGATAGGTGTGCTGTTGGGTAGCGGCGTAGTGTCGCTGATTGGTATGCTGACCGCCAACGCACAAGAGCAAGTGCTGGTCAATCCATCTGTAGATGGCTGGGCAGTGATGGTGGCTACCCTAATATTGATTATTATTGGCGTGATTGCAGGCACTATTCCTGCCTATCGCGCTATGCGTATCAAACCGATTGAGGCAATGAATGCGGATAAGTAGTTTAGTGTTTAGAGTTTAGTGTTTAGAGGAATGGACTTTTTTGAAGAAATATGGGCTACGATTACCAAGAACCGTTCACGCAGTATCTTGACGGGCTTTGGTGTCTTTTGGGGCATGATGATGCTATTGGTATTGGTGGGCTTGGGGCAATCGCTCACCCAAGGTATCATGGCTAACGTCGAGGGCTTTGCTATCAATTCGTGCTTCGTTATTCCCGACCGCACCAGCAAACCCTACAAAGGCTTGCAAAAGGGACGAACTTGGTTTATCCACAACCAAGACATGCCCACTATTTGCCATGCAGCCACCCACGCTGATGTCATAGCACCCATGTGCTTTGGCGGAGAAAGCACCGTGCGCTTTGGTACATGGCACGATGAGTATAATATGGTGGGTATCACTCCCAACCATCCCAAGATACTATATGTCCCATTGCTCTACGGACGCGAAATCAACGAGATTGATGTACAGGAGAAGCGAAAAGTATGTGTCATAGGCAACGAGGTGTATAACAAACTGTTCCCCGAAGGAGGCAACCCCGTAGGCAAACTCTTGCATATTGGCAACATGCAGTTCCGCATTGTGGGCGTGAAACAAAAGACCAAAGCGCAAGTCTATTTGGGCGGACATCCCGACCAACAAGTCTTCTGGCCAATCTCCACGCTGCAGCAAGCTCGCCAACTGGGCGAAAATATCCATCTCATCATGGCTATTGCCCAATCGAACACACCCGTCAGTATCGTGGAGGAAGAACTAAAGACTGTGTTAAAAGACCTCTATACCATCGCTCCCGATGACAACCGCGCCATGTACACCCTGAACATGGAGGAAACGCTCAAAGCATTCCAATATCTGGTTGTCGGATTAAGCGCACTGATATGGCTCATCGGTTTAGGCACACTGATTTCGGGTGCGGTAGGTGTCAGCAATATCATGCTTGTCACCGTGCGCGAACGCACCAAAGAGATAGGTATCCGTCGTGCCATTGGAGCCAGTCCGTGGGTGATTACCAAGCAGATATTAGCGGAAAGTACCTTGCTCACGCTGTTAGCAGGACTGTTAGGCATAGTGGCAGGCGTTGGCGTACTGCAATTGGCACAACAGCTCTTGCAGGGCAATGAGATGTTTAGCCAAGACATGCAAATCAGTTTTGGCGTAGCCATTGGCGGATTAGCCATCTTATTGGCTATCGGACTATTAGCAGGACTTTTGCCGGCTCGCCGAGCATTAGCCATCAAGCCCATCGAGGCACTTAACGAAGAATAATAAAATTAAAAACATATGAAAAAAGCAAAGAAATGGATTCTGTTGGCAGTTATCGCCGCAGTGGTAGTAGGAGTATTCGTGTATCTATGGCAACAATCACGCCCAAAACCGGTGAAGTACGAAACACCAGTAGTGGCATTGAGCACGATTCAAAAGAGCACCATCGTTACGGGTAAGATTGAACCACGCGATGAGGTGGAAATCAAACCACAAATATCTGGTATCATCACCGAACTCTACAAACAAGCAGGCGACAAAGTGCGTGTAGGCGATGCCATTGCCAAAATCAAGGTCATCCCCGATATGGCACAACTCAATAGTGCCGAATCGCGTGTGCGCCTTGCTAAATACAATCTGGAGAACTCACGCAAAGTCTTTGAGCGCGATTCCGTTCTACTGGCACAAAACGTGATTGCCAACGAGGCATACGAGAAATCACGATTGCAATACATCTCCGACCAAGAGGAGTACTTAGCTGCCGAAGACCACCTCAGCATCACGCGCGACGGCGTGGCACAAAAAGCCGATGCGGGTTTTACCAACACCATCGTGAAAGCCACTATTGCAGGCACCGTCTTGGATGTGCCAGTCAAAGTGGGTAACTCGGTCATTCTCACCAACACCTTCAACGATGGTACCACTATCGCCACCGTGGCAGATATGCAAGACCTACTCTTTGTCGGTAGTATCGATGAGACAGAGGTCGGCAAACTGCGCGAAGGCATGCGTATGGACTTGATGATTGGTGCACTCAACGACCAACGCTTCAGCGCAACACTCGAATACATTGCCCCAAAAGGCACCGAGCAAAATGGCGCGATGATGTTCGAAATCAAAGGTGCTGCCACCATTCCCGATAGCGTAGTGATTCGCGCAGGGTATAGTGCCAATGCCGAGATTGTATTGGCAGAGCGTGTGAACGTGCTCACTATCCCTGAATACACCGTAGAGATGGAAGGCGACAAGTCATATATTCAACTCATCACCGATACTGCCACCCAAGCCACCGAGCGCCGAGAGATACGCACTGGTCTATCCGATGGACTGCAAATAGAGGTGCTTGATGGCGTGCAGGAAGGAGATATTATTCGCGGCAACCAAATCACACAATAAGCTATGAAACAACTATTTATCATTTCTCTCTGCCTCCTATCATTGGGCGTACATGCTGAAGTATTTACATTGCAACAGTGTATTGACTCGGCGTTGCTCAATAGTCTGACTATGCAGAAGCAAGGCAATCAATATGCCTCACAACGCCTGCAATATACGCAGTCCAAGGCAGATATATCGCCATCTATCAGTGGTTCGGCAGGACAGAGTTGGATATTCGGACGCTCAATAGGAGCGGACAATATCTATCACGCACAAAACTCATCGCAAACCACCTTCAATCTGGCTGCTAATATTGTGCTGTTCGATGGACTGCAAATGAAGTACAATATCGACCAAGCACGCGCCAACATGCAGGCATCCGAAGCCAACATGCAGGCACTGCAAATGCAAATCAAGATGAATATATCCACCATGTATTTGCAAGTCTTGCTCTGCAAAGAACTGCTCGCAGTAGCCGAAAACCAACTGGCTGATACACGCCTGAAGTTGCAACGCGATTCAGCATTGGTGGCTATCAATCGTTTGCCTGCAGGCGAACTCTACACGCTGCAAGCGCAAGCTGCTCGCGAGGAGTTGGAAGTCACGCAACGCCAAAACAACCTGCAACTATCGCTCTTGGACTTAGCGCAAGCCATCGAACTGCAAGATATTACCCATTTCGACATTGCTACTCCAAGTCACGAAGAATTGGCAGGTGGCCTGCTTCCCAACAACGAAGAAGTGTATCAAATCGCCCTGCAATCTCGCCCAGAGATCAAGGCATTGGAATATACGATTCAAGCCCACGAGAGCGCACTCAAAGGCACCAAGTCCGCCTATTCGCCTACGCTCTCTGCGGGGGCTAATGTCGGAACGGGCTACTACGATATGCAAGGGGCGGATAATAATACTTTCGGCACCCAAATGAGGGACAACTTCAGTGCATCGGTAGGCTTAAACCTGCATGTACCTATCTACGACAAGATGCAGACCTCCACTCGCGTGAAGCAACAGAAACTGGCATTGGAGAATGCGCGTTTGGATTTAGAGCAACAAAAGAAAGACCTGCGCAAGGAGATTGACCAAGCATACTACAACGCTCGCAATGCCAGCATCGAGCAATCGGCATCCGAGAAAGCCGAGCAATCCACCGCAGAAGCCCTACGCTACACCACGCAGAAATACGAGGCAGGACGTTGCTCACTATATGAGTACCAAGAGGCGCGCAACAACCACTTGCAGGCACAATCCACTCGCCTCCAAGCGCAATACAACTACCTCTTCCGTCTGCGTATCTTGCAATACTACCAAGGGGTATTGTAGTACTAATTACATAAAATATTTGCATATTTCAAAAAAAAACACTACCTTTGCACGATATTTTGCATTGAGAATTAAAATATAATTTTAAACAATATGAAAAAAATGTTTTTATTGGGCATGGCAATGGTGATGTCGCTGACCATGCTGATGGCGCAAACGCGCGAAGGATTGACCGAGTATAAATTGGATAACGGCTTGACCATTATGCTCTGGGAAGATCACGACCAACCCGACGTAACAGGCTATGTAGCCGTACGCGCAGGTGCAATGGACGAACCAGCAGAATATACTGGTTTGGCTCACTACTTAGAGCATATGCTCTTCAAGGGTACACAGAAAATCGGTGCACTCGACTGGGAGAAAGAGAAACCTATCTACGAGGAGATCATTCGCCTCTACGATGAATATGCAGAGACTACCGATGAGGCAAAGCGTGCTGAACTCACCACCAAGATCAACGAAGCATCCATCGAAGCGGCTCAATATGCTACGGTAGAGGACTTCTTCGTATTGCTCGACGGAATCGGTGCTACAGGCGTGAACGCAGGTACCAGCTACGATATGACGGTATATTACAACTCTTTCCCAGCTGCCAGCATGTACAAATGGTTGACCATCTTCTCTGACCGTATGATTGACCCAGTATATCGTACTTTCCAAGCAGAACTAGAGAACGTGTTTGAAGAATACAACATGTACGAAGATAACCCTAACACCCACGTGCGCAAAGAGCTGATGAGCAAGCTCTATGCTGGTCACCCATACGAGCGCGATGTGATTGGTTTGCCAGAGCACCTAAAGAACCCACGCCTCAGCAAACTCATCGAATTCTACAACACATGGTATGTGCCTAACAATATGGCACTAATCATCGTAGGTGATTTTGATGCAGAAGCCACCAAGCCAATGATTGAGGAGACCTTCGGCCGTTTGCAATACAAGGAACTGCCAGAGCGTCCTACCTATCCAAAGACCTCGTTCGCAGGCAATCCAAAGCATAAATTCAAGATGGGCTACTACCCAATGATTGTATGGGCATACGATGGTGTGAAGATGACCGATGAAGACCTGTTGCCATTGCAATTCGTAGTGTCGTTGCTCAACAACAGCACCAACACGGGTTTGCTGGACAAACTCAATATCGATGGTATCGTATCATCAGCAGGCGCCAGTGTGGACGCTCGCCGCGACCAAGGTCGTATCTTGATTCAAGCCATCCCATACTTCGATGCTGCACAACAGATGTATGAGTCGAACACAGCTACTGAGAAAATCGTGATGGCAGAGATCAACCGCCTCAAAACAGGTGACATACCTGATTGGTTGATTCAAACCGTGAAAGCCGAGTATGCACAAAACTACAAGTTGGCGTTCGAGAGCTCAGATACCAAGATGAATGCCCTCGTTTCTAGTTTCGTGTACAATACTCCTATTGATGACATCTTCACCGAGAACGAGAAGATACAAGCACTCACCAAAGAGGATATCCAACGCATTGCTAAGAAGTATTTCGATGCAGAATACATGACGTTGGCATTCGACGAAGGTACACCTAAGAAGAATAAATTGGCAAAGCCACAAATCAAGCCACTTGACCTCATCAATAGCCAAGAGACTGAGTATGCCAAGGCATTCAAGCAACTGCCACAAGGCGAACTCAAACAAACGTTCATGGATATGAACGACGTAGTAGTGACCGAGATTGACAAGAATGTGAAGCTGCACTATGCAAAGAATCCAAAGAACAATATCTTCTCTCTTGACCTCATCTTCGGTATCGGTACGGCTAAGAAACCTATGCTGGAGTATGTGACTTCGCTCATGAACCGTGGTGGTATCATGCCAAACATTGAGCCACAAGACTTCCGTCGCCAACTC
>JAZNKZ010000033.1:0-8010 GCA_045578815.1 Paludibacteraceae bacterium | reverse complement strand
ATGCATCAAATGTAGTTCTCTGAGTACTATCCATCACTTCAAATAAAAATTCTTGTTCCTGTTTGAAATGTTCAAAAGATATAATCTGAGAAAAAATCATTTCCCATGTCATTAGTCCAAATACAAAAAGGCATATACGCTTCATACCATCTATTATATCAAAGTGCACCAGCTTTATATTTTATAGTTTTTCTAATAGGAAAGTAAATTCCACATTATCTCCAACTACAGGTGTGAGATATCTACGTGCAGACTTATATCCATCTTTTTGAACTAGAACTATATATTGTGATGTATTTTGCAAAGCAACAAATTCAAAGTATCCATCAGTATCTGTTACCTTATTTTTTCCTCCGGGAGAAACTGTAATGGTAGCACCTTCTAAAGGCAATAGAGTTTCTGAATCAAATACAGTTCCATAAATAGAAATGGTTGTATCAACAATATGTTTGGCACATCCAGAAAATATCAATGGCATAATAACCACCATCAAAATAAATAATTTTTTCATTTGTTTAAAATTTATAACTACATGCTACTCCTATAGCATCATTAGAAGCCATAGGATGTAATGTAAAATTAGACATATTCTTTAGCACAACGCGTCTACCTCCAGGTGACACGGCCGCATCAATAAGATTATATATATATACAGCAACTGTAAAAGCAATGCAGCCATATCCAATATTAGTCCAAGTATCCGCTAAAGCACTATAATCTTCGGTGTGGCGAGGGTCCTCAATCATAAATTTTTCATAACTTGATTTCATGCTGTAGGATGCTACAATTCCACCGACCCCAATTGCTTCGGCCCCGATAATTGATAGACCTTTTGTCATACTACCTTTGTAAATTTGCCCCCAGCCTGGTACCAAAGAACGTACTAGCCCTTTCATTCCATATTGTGTTGTTAATGTAATATCATCAAAAATATGCTGATGAAGTTCTGATTTAGCATATAATCTTGTTAGATAGTACTCACCAAAAGCAGTTTGTTCCCAATATTCATCAATTACATCAACATATATCTTCACTTCATCTGTTTTAATTGATGTATTGAATTCTCCTATTGTTGTGCTCGTTTCACTAGTTTTCCCATTTTTAACTTGTTGTTCATACTTCATGTTTACTTTATTATCAGACACAACTAACATACCATTTCTCATACCAGAGTTAGATGCCAAATCTTCTAAACATAACCTACGAGCCGTTTCTAGGTCCTTTGCAATCGCACTATGCGTTACATAGATGATAGTGTTATTTTTCGTCTCAGGTAAGCTACGAAGCCATAATGGCTTCGTAGCATCTGAACGCGATTGAGCTGTAACTGTTGCTGTAATCATAAGCAACAATATAAGATAGCAAAATCTCATTTTTTTATCAATACATTGTATTATTAAAACCGTCCTCTAATAAATTTACAGCCTTATTAGATAATTCTTCTACTTTTGCGACTTGACTATCATCTAATGTATTTATTTCCTGATATTCTTCTTGTAACTCTTTAATCATCTCACCTGCAAGATAGGCAGCCAATTCTGTTTTAGTCATCTGCATTTCCATACAGTATCCCATTTCATAATTGCCATTTTTTAAAGTACGAGTCCAAGTATTGATTGGATAATTAATACCGATTTTAGCCTTAATTTTTGTTTTAATATCTGCAGCATATTGAGTTGAAGCTATATGTTCTTGATTAAGTCCCATCTCGCTAATAATTGTACGAGTGGCACTGCTAACAACTTGTTCAATTTGAGATGCTAAATTTTCTGCGGCTAGAGTTTGAGCCATTCTTAAAGCAACCGCTTTGTTTGTTGAAGTGTACGAAGCAGCTCCTCTCAACTTGTTAGTTGCTTGTGCCTGTGCTTCGAACCAAGGATCGATTTTTTCTTCACGAACATCCTCGCCATAAGAAGGAGTTGGAGCGACATAAGGTTGTTGTTGCGAATACGAAGTTTGGTAACTAGATTGGTTACTAGCAACCGACTTTTGTCCTCCACAAGAGGCAGATACAACTGCAATCATGATGATTGCTAAAAAATTAATCTTTTTCATTGTTTTGTGTTTTTAATTAGTTAATATTAACATTAAGCTCATCTAAAATGAGTTTTTTCAACCAATTAGACACAACAAAAAAGCGTGAAACTTGCTCTTGCCAGTTCCACCTTTTGAGGCTCTCGCATTGCCTTGTATCTTAGAACCGACAACGCGAAGCCCACGCCGAATATAAAACATACTCCCGTGCTACATAGTTAAGGTACGCGTGTGCGCATACGTATATACGCAAAAGGCGTACCAAAATAGGCACAAGAGGGATAATTTTATATCCCGTAGGGCATCTATCGTTGCTAAGTCCTGAAGATACTTGAAATTTGCGAGATTTCAAAAGGTCAGAACAGAGCGCTAATAAACGCCTTTTTAATATGTCTTGAAAGCCACGACTGGGGTATTTGGTCATACGAGTTGGCTTTCCGAGAGGGGACATTTCCCACCCTCTAAACCCCGACGTTGGACTTTCGGGTGCAAAGGTAATACATTTTGTTGATATAACCAAATAAAAATGACTATTGAAGTGATTTTTGTTTAGAGGACGAGTTGATAGTATAAAGCTTTTTTAGGAATGGAGTAAACAATTTTAGGATTTTAGTCAACCTTTTTAGGAAAGAAGTCAACTTTTTTAGAGGGCTATATTCCAATACTTCATACAATTGGCGGTCGTGCCTACCCTGTACGGCACTACCCTATAGCCGTACGGCTGCGTGACCGCAAGGGTCACGCCATTCTATGTATTGCGCTTAATCCTCAAAGTAGGGACTTTTCGGGCGCAATACTCGAAGTGCCATTCAAGGCACTTCTTCACGGTAGAATTAGGCAAGGTATAAGAGAGGAGAAAAGGAAGGCAAAATCTTAATAAAACGCACTTTTTTTGTTTCGGAGTTCTTTGGTCGTTCCTTGGTTCGTCTTTGGTTCGTCCTTGGTTATTAACACGAGAAAGACAGGGAAGGAACAAGGGAAAGAATCTTAAGAAAACGCCTTTTAAATCTATAAACTATGAGTGATAAGTGATAAACAAAAACGCCACTTGTGCATGAAACACAAATGGCGATTGAGTGGTATTTTGAGAAGTTAATGACTTTGGGTCGATAAGGACTTTATAGTCGTTAGGGACATTAAAGCCAACGTTAAATTCTCTCCAGTACGGTTTGTACGAGTTGTTTGATACGAGGTTTGTAGTCGGTGTTAGCGGCTTCGACTTTGCGTTGCGCGATGACGCAGCAGACGGTCATGGCCTTGTGTCCCATTAGCAGACTGAGGCCTGCGATAGCACTACCTTCCATCTCGTAGTTGGTGATGCGTTGTCCCTCGTAGCGGAAGTCGGTGATACGTTCGTTGATGTCTTTCACTGCCAAGTCACAGCGCAATACACGACCTTGAGGGCCATAGAAACCGTTGGCAGCAATGGTGCAACCACGCATCATGTCATCGCCAGCAATACGGTTGACGAGTTCGGGATTAGCAGCCACTACATATGGGCGAGCCGCTTTGGCAGGATAGTGGATGAAGTCCACGAGTGCATCCTCAAAGCCGAGGTCAGCAATCTCGTCACGGCCTTCGTAGAAAGCCAAGACACCGTCCCAACCGATGGATTTCTCGCTCACAAGGAAAGTGCCGAGAGGGATATCCTCTTGCATACCTCCACACGTGCCGATGCGCACAATCTCAAGTGTGCGGTGCTCGTCTTTCTCGGTGCGAGTGGCGAAGTCGATGTTGGCGAGAGCGTCCAATTCGTTGAGCACGATGTCGCAGTTGTCAGTACCAATACCCGTAGAGATACAAGAGATACGTTTGCCCTTGTATTTGCCTGTAATGGTATGAAACTCACGGCTTTGGATATCGCACTCGATACTGCCTTCGTCGAAGAACGAAGCCACCATATTCACGCGACCTTGGTCGCCGACCAGTATCACTTTATCCGCCAGATGTTCTGGACGAATGTGCAAATGGAATATGCTACCATCCTCATTGATAATGAGTTGGCTGGCAGGGAATGTCTTTTTCATACTTTTAGTTTAAAGTTTAAAGGTGATAGTTTAAAGACAGGGATTAGGCTTGACCGCCGCCGAAAGACATAGGGATAGTGCTTCCTGGGGCGGGAGTGCCATTGATCTTGATGGTACCAAATTGCTTCTCGTATTTAGCTACGTTCTCTTGCAGCGCAAAAAGCAGTTTCTTGGTATTCTCTGGGGTCATAATGATGCGTGATTGCACGTTTGCGCTCTTCTGACCAGGCATCATACGCACGAAATCTACTACGAACTCCGATGAAGAGTGTGCGACAATTGCGAGGTTAGAATAATTACCTTCAGCCACTTCGGGCGAGAGGTTGATGTTGAGTTTTTGTTCTTCCATAATTGTATTGTTTAGTGTTGTATAAGATTGTTTAGTGTTGTATAGGATTGTATAGGGTGGTTTACCAATATAGTTGTTGTTTTTTCTTGAGGGATTGTTCCAGTAGGATTGATAAGTTAATCAAAGGTAAGAAGATGTCATATAGGATAACATCTAGCCCAACAGTTCTCATTCCTAATCGATGTGCCGCTAGGTTGATGATTATTAGTTGAGTAATTAATCGAATACCCCACATACCTAGTGCTATGCCACCGATTAACCATAGTCCTGTTAGTATGCTATATATGATACAAGTTATTAACAAAATGTATGCCATTCCGCGTGTAATGGGCTCTAGTGTGATGCGTAATTTGCTAGTTGCCTTATAATGCGGAGATACACTTAGGTGTCGGCGTTTTTGGTGCAACCATTCATGCCATGTAGTCTTGGGTGGTGACCATGTGAGTGCACTAGGATTGCAAATGACATTGGTGTTATTGCCGTTAGCTATTTTATTGATAAGTAGATCATCGTCTCCTGCACGTTCGTTAAGCAGTCCTTGAAATCCGTTGTGTGCAAAAAACGTATCTTTGCGATAAGCGAGGTTTCTGCCAACGCCCATGTATGGATACCCAGCTTTGGCCATTCCCATATATTGCAAGCCATTAAATAGGGTATCGTAGCAAATGAATCGGTTGAGTAATCCTTTGGATTCAAAGTAAGGTCCGAAACCTAAAACCACTTCAGTTTCTTTTTGAAATCCGTTCATCATTTCGCGAATCCAATAGCGTGATTCAGGACGGCAGTCCGCATCTGTAAGAAGAATGTAGTCATAATTAGCAGCTTTGATACCAATAGTCAGAGCCAACTTCTTGCTGCTGATAAGTCGAGCACTTTTAGGAACGAAAGTATGATATAATTTGTTACTCTGTTGAACATATCGCTCTAGGATGGTGTATGTGTCATCTTCCGATCCGTCATCCACTACAATGACTTCGAATGTGGGATAATCTTGGTTGATTAATGTATGTAGATAGTCCTTTAGGTTGGTTTCCTCGTTGTGTGCGCATACGATTACGCTAACACCAGGGAGAATCGCTTCGTGATTGGTAGGCGATTGTGTGATCTGACCACCTTTGCGGATATATCGGAGGTAAAAATACAATTGATATGCGATGACGATAAGAAGTCCGCCTACCATACCACATCCCCATGGATTGGTGTGTAGGTAGGTTGTTATCAATGTAAGAATATCCTCAGGAATCACCACGGTAGCAAGATATAATTATTTTTTGATTATTTTTTTGAGCTTTTTGCTTTCATTTTCTTTGATGGCTTGGATTGCCATTTCTGCAATCATTTTTGCTCCTTTTTCATTCAGTTGATACTCTCCATTTTCTAATTGGTTAGTATCTAATGTTATATAGTATCCTGCTGCTTCCTTTTCGGTTAATCCTTCCAACCATGTGCGAGAGGCCTGCTCCAGATCCAAAAGAGGAAGGTGGTTGTATTGGGCGAGATAGCGAATCTCGTCTGGGTAACTGCCTAGTCGGTTTATCAATCTACCTTCTAGGTAAAAAGGTTGTGCCAATGGAGTACATAGGATAATGTTTATTTTGTTTTGGCGTGCAATCTTGATTATTTTGTTGATGCGTTGAGCTAGTGCTTCGGTGGAACTATAGGTTATGCCGTTGTACTCTTTTAGGTCATTGGTTCCTAGTTGAAGGAGAACGTATGACCGGTTGCGTAGGGTTTCCATCTTGTCCAGAAGTCCTGTCTCGATAAACACTTTTGCGCTCATACCTGTTTGAGCGAGATTGACAACTTGAATGCGATCATTGATGTGCTCTGCAATTACTGTCCCCCAACCCAATGCTAGAGTGCTATCTGAATGGTATTCAGCCATGGTAGCATCGCCTACTAACCATAATGTTTTAGGCTTTGCAAAGGTGGGAGTAACGCAATATAACACGATACCAACAACTAAAAGAATAATTTTTTTCATATTTAACTAGAATAATATTATAATTAGTAAAAATTTAACGTGCAAAGTTACTGCTTTTTTTTTATATGTGCAATATTTTTTGTAATTTTGCAGCCAATTAAGCGAATTAGTGATGAATATACTTGGGAAAAACTTTGTTTTTACCTCTTTTGGGGAGTCACACGGCAAGGCAATAGGCGGTGTGCTAGATGGTGTGCCTGCGGGTGTGCATATTGATATGGATATGATTCGCGAGGCGTTAGATAAGCGGGCGGGGAGAGTGAAGGTTAAAGGTGAAAGGTTAGAGGTTAAAGGCACAGTATCACCTCGTGCGTTGCGCGAGGGAGATGAAGTAGAGTGGCTGAGCGGCGTGATGGATGGAGTGACATTGGGTACGCCGATTGCGTTTATCATTCGCAATAAAGATGCTCGTCCTGAAGACTACGAATGGCTGAAGCATACCTATCGTGTGGGGCATGCGGATAAGACCTATCAAGAGAAATATGGTATTCGTGACCACCGAGGCGGCGGTAGAGCTTCGGCACGAGAGACTGCTTCACGAGTGGTGGCAGGTAGTGTGGCGCAGCAATTGCTAAAAGAGAAGAATATCCACATTCATGCCGAATTGGTGCAAGTGGGTGAAGAGAAGAACCCAGAACGATTTGATGAGTATATTGCTGCTATTCAGCGCAATGGCGATAGTATAGGTGGAATAGTAGAGTGTGTGATTACTGGATTGCCCGTTGGAGTGGGAGAACCTATTTTTGATAAGTTGCAGAGCCATTTGGCATTCGCTATGATGAGTATCAATGGTTGCAAAGGATTTGAGTATGGCTCTGGTTTTGAGGGAGTCGGACTAAAAGGAAGTGAGATGTATCTCTCAGACAACCACACTCTTATCTCTGGCGGAGTAGCAGGAGGCATATCCGATGGTACACCCGTGGTATTCCGTTGTGTCTTCAAACCTACGGCTTCCAATCGCAAAACATTTGAGGCAATAAGGCGAGAAGGCGATGAGGCGAAAGGCAAGAGTATAGGTCGTCATGATGCCTGCATCGCCGTGCGGGCTGTGGCAGTGGTAGAAGCGATGGCAGCCCTTGTGCTACAAGATATCTTTTCTGTGTAGTTCCTATTAATTTCTTTCTTGTACTTCGGCAATAGCGTTGAAAACGCTGTTGTCTGCTATGCTTACCACAATGGGCATTTTGCTTTTGCGGGTGATGATGCAGACATCCATTGGGTCGGTAATCAAAGACAAGTGTTTGCCACATTCTTTGCAAGTAAACAATCCAAGGTTGCCAAAGAAACCACCAGCTCCTGCAATACGAATAGTCTGTTGGATACCATGTGGATAATGCTCAATTTTCTCGATTTCATCGGCAGGGATGTTGATTTTCCATGCAAGAAGGTGGATGTTGATTGCTTCCTGTGTTACAGTTAGTTTGCGGGGGATGAGCACCATACAACTGAGTAGGGCAATGGCAACAATCACGAATGTGACCAATAGCATCACTTGCTTGGTTGTGTACCATTGATAAGCCATATAAATCATTGTAACTATGATAATTATCAAGGCAAGCAGAGTTATCCACTTAATAGATTGAGATAGAGGAAGGAAATGGGTGGTTTTCATAAGG
>JAZNKZ010000032.1:0-7847 GCA_045578815.1 Paludibacteraceae bacterium | reverse complement strand
TACGCTCATCGCTGCTACCGACATGCTTTGCTGCGGCGAGGACCTTGGTATGGTGCCTACTTGTGTGCCTGAGGTCATGAGTCAATTGGAGATCCTCTCGCTTGAGATTCAACGTATGCCTAAGGATCCAACTCGTGCTTTCGCACACCCTGCTGATGCACCATATTTGAGCGTTTGTACCATTGGTACCCACGATATGAACCCTATGCGTGCATGGTGGGAGGAAGACCGCCAGGTTACTCAGAAGTTCTATAATGAGCAAATGGGTTGGTGGGGTGAAGCACCACAGGAGATGTCGCCAGAGATTGCCGAGTTTATCGTTAATCAACACATGTATAGCCCTGCAATGTGGGTAATTTTGCCATTGCAAGACTGGTTGGCAATTGATGGTAATTTGCGTTTGCCTGACCAACATGCAGAGCGTATTAATTTGCCAAGCAACCCAGAACACTTCTGGAACTACCGCATGCACCTCACATTGGAGAACTTGTTGAAGCAAGACGCTTTCAACGCCCACGTGAAATCCCTCACCCAAGTGAGATAATCTTTGCCTATTGCCCATAGGGCGTAGCCCGTCCTATAGCCCGCAGGGCGTCCAATAGGCGGAACGCCGTCCAATAGCCTCTCCGAGGCGTCCAATATCCAAAAGTGCTCGCACCCCGCGAGCACTTTTTTGTTTGTTAATTGCTCTCAAATACCATTCGAGCATCTTACCCTCTAGTGCTTCTATAATATCTAGTGCATCTAGTGCGACTATCTACCCGCCTCCTATTTAGTTCTCGGCGATAGTTCGCCGAGTTCCCTCTGTCAACTACGTTACATATACGATAGATACACGATAGATATACGTTAGATACACGATAGATAACCCTATTCTTACCATAGTAATACCGTATTTATCAAATACTTTCACTATTTCATCTAAAAATCACAAATTTCCCCTCCAAAACTTGCAAATCTGTAAAACTTTCACTACCTTTGCACCCATAATTACTAATCCTTATCCCCTCTCTGGCATAGAGGAATTCCGAACGCGGAGTATAAATTGATTTTGTTTTGCCCACCAATGCAACGTGTTGCATTCATTTGGGCAGAAACAAAAGACATCATTGATTTTTAATTATTTTTGTAGCGAACGTCGTGAAGCGTATTTTTGTTACCTAAAATAATTGTCTTAAAAATACTCGCGTGCTCGATTGCCGAACACGATGGCACGCACTACTCTCTCTCATCCCTTCGACTCCATGTCGGGCAAACTCGGCTCTACCGATAAGATTATCATGCGCACGCGCAATGGTCGCACGCATGCTTATGTAGTCAAACATCCGTATAAAGGCCCTCTTGCGCCCTCTCGCCAGAAAGCTGTTTCTTCTTTTGCAGAGGCGGTCAAACAGACCTCTGTTATCATGAACACCCCCGAACTCCGTTCCGAGTGGGAGGAGAAATACGCAGACTACCGCAAGAAAGCCGACCGCTATCCTAACACTCATCCTAATCCTTATACCACTTTCCGTGGCTTCATCATCGGCTCTTTAATCCACACCTCTAAATCCTAAAATCCCGCCACCTGTGTAGTGCTCGGCGGGGTCCCCGATAACGCTCGTGGCGTTTTGGGGTGCTTGACGAATATTATTCGAGTATCCAGTACGGCTAGTACTTCTAGTGCGACTATTCTCCGCCACCTGTTTTGTATTTGCCAGTGGTCTGGCAAATATCTCCCGCCTCTACACCCTACACTAGAAAATCGCTGTCATTAGCAAATTTATTTGCATATCTGCATAAAAAAGTGTACCTTTGCAACGAAAAACGAAAATATACTATGTCCAATCCATTATCTCCTGAAATAATCCAACTCCGCAGCGATATAGAAAAACAGTTAAGGCAAACACTGTCTTCGCCTGCTGATTTCCAATTGCTTATTCAGCAAATTTGGAATAAACAACATACTATTCTCTCCTTATCCACTATCAAACGCCTCTGGGGGTATGTGCCGAGCAATGGTGTGCCTCGGCTTTCCACGCTGAACACATTATCCCAATTCCTTGGCTATGCCGACTGGAACGCATATCTCGTGGCTTTAGAGCAACGTGGAGGCAACGAGAGTGCCATGTTTCAGGGCGAAGGCATCTCTTCTTCAGCTCTGCAACCCAACGATAGAATAGAAGTCTGCTGGCAACCCAATCGCAGGTGCGTATTCTGCTATTTAGGTAATAACCAATTTGTTGTAGAAGAATCAAAAAATGCAAAACTGCATATAGGTGACCGATTTAGTACTGCCACTTTTATGGTGGGACACCCTATGTATTTAGATAATCTGCTTCTCTCTGATGGCACCTGCACTTCCTATGTTGCAGGCAAACGCCGCGGCCTCACTTCCGTCACCACTCTAAACAATTCTACACCACTCTAAACAACTGCTACACAACTCTACACAACCTACACAACTCTACACCACTACTCCCATGGACCTCTCTGATTCTGGCTTCATATCACCCGCAGCTTTCTCTGCCGAATGGCAGGATATCACGCTTCTCCAGCAGCGCAACCACAACTGTCTGTACACCGCCTCTCGCTATGGCAAACGCTATGTTTTGAAGGGCTTGTCTGCTGATAGCCAGTCATTAACAGATATGCTGCTCCTTCAGCAGAAGGAGTTCTCGTTGGGCATCACGCTCAGCCATCCCAATATCGCAGAGACCTATTTTTTAGAAGAGGTTGCAGACTGCGGTAGATGTATCGTGATGGAGTATGTGGATGGCATCACATTGGCGGAATGGCTTGCAACCAACCCCTCGCATTCGGCACGCCAGCGCGTTATGCTACAGCTCCTAGATGCGTTGGAGTATATCCATTCTCTACAACTCGTCCACCATGACCTCAAGAGTAGCAATATCCTTATCACTCGCAATGGGCAGAATGTCAAACTCATTGATTTCGGACTGAGCGAACTGGACACAACCAATCCGCAGAACGATATACAGCACGATATACAGAAGTTTGGGCAGACATTGCAACTGCTTTTCCCTTCTCGTTACAAACGCCTCCGCCAGCAATGTCAAAACGGACAATTTGCTAATATAGCAGCTATCCGCCTCTCTATCGAAAAACGCCAACGCCGCCAAAAATATATCCCTTATATCATTGCAATCATCATTTTGATTATCAGTGCTTTGCTTTCTATCCATACCTATCGCCTTTACCAAGAATCCGAGCAGATGGCACAAGTAGCAAACGAGTATGCGCAAAAGCAGCAGCGCGAGCAAGAGATGATAGAGCAGATATATAGATTAATTGATCAAGAAATCGAAAGGTATCAAATTTCAATAAAATCTTATGACCCAATGAATCCTACATTTAACCCATGGGAATCCCAAGCGCAAGTATGTGACTCGCTCGCTAATTGCTATGCAGATAGTCCAGATTTAAAGCATAAATGTATTGAAATTTGGGCACAAGAATTTGGTATTCGACTCATGCAAATCGACGCCCAAGTCAAGTAAACCAAACCTCTTTATTGATAATAAAGAGCAGTAATATAAGAAAAAATCGCTCAATCGGAGCGATTTTTTTGTATATATGCAAAAAAAATAGTATCTTTGCGCCCGAAAAGATGATAGTAATATAAAATATTCCTCAATAGGTAAGCAAGCGTGCCGACCTAATCTTTTCAAGACATATAGAAGTAGCATTTGCTATTTATTCGCTAACATACCTTGAAACCTGAGAAATTTCAATTTGTATAGCATCAAGTTAGGCACGAATGAGTAAGATCATTGTTGCTGATAGGTGTTGTATTTGTATGTGCATTCCGAATAAATGAGCGAATGCCCACGTGTAGGCGTGGGCGATTCGTTGTTTGGATGTACGGGTTTTCTCAGGACCTCAAGGTATGGACAAGGAATCGTTCATGCCTTTTTTTGTGCGCCAAACTGCCAAACACAGCACGAAAACCATGCCACTAATACCCTTTGGCAGCCCATGGCAGTCAAAAGAACCAACTTGAACCAACGCATTCCTTGCCCGCCCAACAAAAAACACTACCTTTGCAAAGCCAAGAAAATGATATAACAATACACTAAAATAAAACTCTTATGTACAACGAACAAATTGAATCCCTCATCAGTGCAGCATTGGCTGACGGCATGTTAACCGAAAAAGAAAAACAAGTTCTCTTCAAGAAAGCTCAAGCACAAGGTATTGACCTTGACGAGTTTGAAATAATTTTGGATGCTCGCCTCGTGGAATTAGAGAAGGCAGAGAAAGCCAGTGCCAATGCTTATTGGAAGTTAAATTAAGTGAAAATACCAACGGTGGATATATATCGAATATAAAAAAACTTGCTCAAATTAAGCGTGCGTGTCCTGATATTGATTGCTATGTAATATTACTCTATCGGAAATCATGCACTATTGATAAACCTGTAGATTTTGTATCCAAAGAAGGTCGAGCTTTACGTCGCAATGTTAATATGCCATTAAGTGCGACTGTAAGTATTCCAATAAGAATAAGAAGAGTAGCAAACGCAATTGCAAGTACAACCGTTAATAAAATAAAAAAAGTTGTTTGTATAGAAATAACAGAATAATTTGTATAATTAACATAACAAAAAATTTAATAACATGGGACTATTTGATCAATTAAAAGATGCAGGAGCATCTATGCTTTTGGGTGAAACCACAGCACAACCAGTCAATCGTGAAACAACACAAGCACAAATGCAAGTACAGATGCAGCCAACTGTGCAGCAAAGTACGTCAACAGAGGTTTATAATCCTCAGTTAGAAAAACTTATTGATTTAGCATTAGCTGATGGTGAGTTGACTGAAAAAGAAAAACAAGTTCTGTTTAAGAAAGCAGAAGCGATGGGAATTGATTTAGATGAATTTGAAATGGTTTTGGAAGCAAAACTCTACGAGCGTAATAAATCTAACAACGCCCCAACCCCAACTTCTACTGCAGCTCCAAAATCCAATAAGTTTGGAGACATTAAAAAATGTCCTGCTTGTGGAGCTGTATTGCAGTCGTTTACTACAAAATGTCCAGATTGCGGCTTCGAGTTTAGAAATGTAGAAGCGAATTGCACAATACAACACTTATTTGAACTATTAAACGAAGTAGAAGCAAATTCAAAAGAAGATGCAGAAGGTCTATTAGGAGGTTTAGGTAAATTTTATGCGGATTCATTTGCATCAAGTTTTGGTGGCACCAAAGATACTAGAAAGAAAAAAGCAATTATCCAGAATTTTCCAATTCCTAACACAAAAGAGGATATATTAGAGTTCTTGGCATTGGCAGTTCCATTGGCTAAGAAACCTGGTATTTTCGATCAAGATCAAACAAAAAGAGAGATGTATCCCGTTTGGAAGGCAAAATGCGAACAAATTATTATGAAAGCTAAATTTTCCATGAAAGATGATCCAAAGACTTTAGCTGAAATTTTGGAATATGGTAAACAATTAGGAATTAAATAACTATGGGACTATTTGGATTTGGAAAAAAGAACGAAGGCGGATTGATGGATGCCATTCGTTGTGATGAGAAAGATTTTCTCATTTGGAAGTGGAGGCCAGCAGGACAAGAGGCAAATTCCACAAGAAAAGAAAATGCTATTCGCACAGGTAGTAGCATTAGTGTTCGACCAGGACAAGCAGCTGTATTCCTCTATCAACAAAAGGAGGGTGAATACGATGTTATAAAAGGTCCTTATAACGATATTATCAAGACAGAGAACCTACCTATTTTGTCATCTATCATTGGTGCGGCATACGCAGGAGGTACACCCTTCCAAGCGGAAGTATATTACTTCAATTTGGCAAAAAATATGGAAATACCATTTACTATTCCATATTTCCGTATTGTGCCTGCAGAACCAGAATACAAAGCATATGGTATAGAAGTTGCCATCAAAGGTACTCTCGCTTTTGAAGTATCGTCACAAAAAGAATATATTAAATATCTTTTTGAAGCATGGAGTGGAAATGACACCACTTTGGCTGAATTAGAAGAGAAACTCAAGAGTCTATTGACTCAAGAGGTGAAACAAATCGTTGCCAACGCTCCAAAAGATACAGGTATCTTTGTTATGCACTTCAATTCGTTAATCGGAGAGATGGGACAATATATTTTGGCTCGATTGCAAAATAAGATAGCTCAACGTTTTGGTATATTAGCAACAGATGTCACTATTTCTGATATTCGTTACGATGAAGAATCAGAAAGTTATCAAAACCTCCAACGCATTACTGAGAAGCAAGCACACTTGTTTAATCTTGAAAATGAGAAAACAGCATTACTCAGCCATCAGATTCAGCGCGAAACAATGCGTACAGATGCTGATATACGCAACATGTCAGCTTCACGTATGGCAGGTATGCAACTTGATCATCAAGAGGATATGATGGCTCGCATGCGTCAAGAGTCGCAATTTGCTCAACATCAACAAACAATGGCTGCCGCACAACAAGCTAGCTTGATGAACGAAGCTGCTGCAAATCGTGCAAACATGGCATCTGAAGCTGCACTTCACCGCTCGAACCTTATGTCAGAAACTGCAAATCTCTCTGCACATCAAATTAATGTACAAGCTGATGTGATGAAAACTGGTTTGCAAAATATGGGACAAATGGGCACGATGAATCTTGGTGGCGGAGATGGTCATATGAATCCTGCAGGCATGATGACAAGCATGATGATGGGTACCGCTGTTGCAGGTCAAATGGGTCAAATGATGGGTAATATGGGTAACACCATCAACCAAAGTATGCAACCCCAACAACCACAGCAACCCACTCCTCCACCTATGCCTGGTGCAACTCCTCCTCCAATGCCACAAGCACAGCTGTTCTATTTGAATGTCGGTGGACAACAATATGGACCATGCGATGTGAATAGTATCGTACAAATGTTGCAAAGCGGACAAATTAACGCGCAAACTATGGCTTGGTGTGAAGGCATGGCATCATGGAGCCCAATAGCTACAATACCAACTTTTGCAAATCTATTTCAAACACCGCAAGGAGGAATGACACCTCCTCCAATGCCTAATATGTAATTATTATGAACGCAATGGATTTTGATGCCTTGATGATTAACAATCAAGGGTTTAATACATTGGATAACCTTGCTAATTCTGCTGCGACACAACAAATGTCGCAGCAGACACTGCAAAGCATTCAAACAATGCAGACACCTATGCCTCAAGGGCATACTCCTCAACATGTGGTATTGCCTGTTTTTCAAAAACAAGCAGAGCAAGCCAAAGCTGCTGCTCCTCAATTCTTTGTGGCTATTGATGGTCAGCAAAAAGGACCTATCACATTGGAGCAACTAAAAGGATTAGCCATTTGTGATGTTATTAATGAAGCATCACCTGTCTGGATGCAGGGGACACCCAATTGGACGGACTTAAAAACATGTTTATCACAACTAAAACTATAACACTATGGCAGACGATAATAGCATTTTTGATAAAATGATTGAGATGGGCATGGGTATGACCATCGCTAATCAAATTCCACAGATGATGAATTCTGTTATGCCCCACCAAAATCAACAACAGACCTCTGTACCACCTCCCATTGCTGGAAACATTATGCAAGTATATGCATATATCAATGGTCAACAAGTAGGACCCTTGAATGAACAAGAGTGCATCTCATTCATTCAAAAAGGATTGATCACTAAAAACACGTTGATGTGGAAAGCTGGATTGCCAAATTGGATTGCAGCAACTCAAATACCTGAAATAGGGAAATTATTATTACTATACAATGCATAAGAATTATGAAACTAAATGTTATTAAAGCACTTATCTCTCTTGGAGTAAGTGTCGTATTAGGGTTGCTATG
>JAZNKZ010000031.1:0-5521 GCA_045578815.1 Paludibacteraceae bacterium | reverse complement strand
CATTCAATATTCTCCTCTATTTGCCACTTTTTTCGTATTTTATTTGGCTATTCCAGAAAAAATCACTACCTTTGCCCCGTAAAATCTGATGTAACATGAAACAGATACATGATGAGAATCGTGGTTATCGCATTCTCCTCCCTTTGGTGAACTGGATGTTCCGACATTCGTACCGCCATATTAAATATATAGGAGAGGAGAATATCCCAACCGATGGAGCGGTCATCTTTGCTCCCAATCACACCAACGCGCTGCAAGATGCGCTGGCGGTGCTTTCTATTAATTCCGAGAGAAAAGTGTTTGTCGCTCGCGCCGACATCTTCCGTAAACCATTGTTTGCCAAGATTTTAGGCTGGCTCAAGATTATGCCTATCCGCCGTATGCGTGATGGTGCAAGCGAGGTGCTGCAAAACGACGAAACGGTCGAACGCGCTATTGATACCCTTCATGAGGGTGTGCCATTCTGTATTCTCCCTGAGGGTACGCACCGCACCAAGCACTCGCTTCTGCCATTGGGTAAAGGAATCTTCCGTATTACCTTGCGCGCCAACGAGAAGTTCGGACACGAGAAGCCAATCTATATCGTGCCAGTCGGGCTGGAGTATAGCGATTGGTTCCACCTATGGGACACGCTCGTTATCAATATCGGCAAACCTATCAATATGACGCAGTTCATCGCGGAACATGCTGATTTAGAGCGTCCTAAACTCATCCTTGCCATGCGCGAGGAACTCACTAATCGCATGCGTGAACAAATCCTTTGGGTGCCCGATGATGAGAACTACGAGAAGAACTGGGCTGAGCTTAGCAAGAACCGCCCTGCGCACAAGAACTGGTTCCCTAAACACCGCATGCCTAAGTGGCTGTTACTCTTGATGCTCGTACTCATGTCGCCTCTCGCATTGGTGGCTGGTGTTATCACCTTACCGCTCTGGCTGGCATGGATTATTATTCGTTGGGCAATCAAAGACCCTGCTTTCCACAACTCCGTGCAGTTCGTTTGGCAACTGATCATCATCCCACTAACGGGCTTTATCACAATGCCTTTCTGGATGTTCTTGCAAGAGTATATGTATCTTGCGCGTAAATTAAATAAACTTGAAGAAACAAAATAATCATGACAAAAGTTTACATTATTTTAGCATGTTATGTGCTTGTACCTCTGTTGATTATAGAGGGCTTTAAGCGTTGGAAATGGGTACAGACCTTGGGTACTGTAGTACTTGCATATGCAGTCGGTATCATTGCTTCGCTCTGTGGCGTATTCCATTTTCAAGATCCTGAAGTAGCAGTATCTTTCAGCAAGATGCAATCTATGATGATGAATGTGGCAGTGCCTTTGGCTATTCCATTGATGCTTTTCAACTGCGACTTTAAGTTGTGGACCAAAGCCCTGCCTAAAACTGCTTGGGCACTCGTAGGTGGTATTCTTGCGGTGCTCGTGTCCGTAGTGTCGGGCTATTTCATCTTCCGTAACCATATTCCTGAGCCAGCCAAAGTGTCGGGTATGATGACAGGTATCTATACAGGTGGTACAATGAACTTCAATGCCCTTGGTGCATCGCTCGGTGTGGACAAATCCATAATGGCTATTGTGCTTGCTTTTCAGATGGTAATCACCACACCTTATATATTCTTCCTACTCGGCGGTGGCTACAAGATCTTCCGCAAACTTCTGCCTTTCAAGGATATAACCCACAAGGGTCGTACCGATGAGGAGAATGTAGAGACTGCTGATGTGGAGAACTATCAAGGCATGTTGGAGAAGAAAAACTTTTGGGGCATGCTCAAAGGTTTGGGCTTGAGTGTTGTCTTCCTGGCTATTGGTGCGGGTCTGGCATTGCTCATCACAGGCACACTTAACGAACTAGTAGTTATCCTCACTATCACCACCTTGGCGATTATCGCCTCTTTCTTTAAGAAAGTGCGCGAGTTGCCTAAGACCTTCGAACTGGGAATGTTCTTCATCTTGGTTTTCAGCGTGATAGTAGCGTCTATGTTCGACATCAATAGTGTAAATGGTGGTTCGCTCTATATCGGTGGCTTCGTACTGTGGATTATGTTCATGTCTATGGCACTGCACTTGATTTTCTGCCGAATTGCTAAAGTCAGTGGCGACCTCTTCTGCGTGAGCCAAGTAGGATTGCTCTGCTCACCTCCATTCGTGCCACCTATTGTAGGCGCAATGAAGAATAAGAAAGTCCTTATTTCGGGTATTGTAGTTGGACTCGTCGGCTATGCCGCTGGTACCTATCTCGGTGCGTTACTCGCTTGGATATTGGGCGGTCTTTAGTGTTTAGTGAACGCCGCTGAAGCGGCTACCGTTTAGAGATAAAGATTATGAAACGAACTATTATATTGATATTTACAGCTTTATTGACATTGTCAATGCAAGCTGCCAAGAAGGAGAAAGTCCAACAAGTGGACTCTCTCGGTCGCAAGATTAAGACGGGTTGGAACTTCGGTGTATTGCCATCTGTGGCTTTTGATGCTGACTTGGGTTTCCAAGGCGGTGCTCTGACCAATATCTACTACTATGGCGATGGTTCGCAGTACCCAGAGTATATCCACTCGCTGTATGCAGAGGCGGCTTATACCACCAAGAACTATGGTATCTTCCGCGTGAACTATGACAGCAAGTACTTGATTCCCAAGCACCGTCTGACCCTTGATGCTACTTATCAACCAGACGCCATGTGCGATTTCTATGGCTTTAATGGCTATCAGTCTGTCTATAACCAAGATTTCCACAAGTGGAAGAAAGACCCTGCTAAGATGGGGGTGCTTGAGGACTACCAATCGCGCGCGTTCTATAAATATAAACGCGACCTTTTCCGCTTCGCTGCCGACATTGAAGGTACTATTTGGAAAGATATTAAGTGGAATGCAGGTCTTGGCGTACTTGGCTACATGATTGACGAGTGCGACATCGACATGCTCAATGGCAAGAAGAATGTGTATGACCCTGCTACCGACCGCTATGCCCAAAAAGCGATGGATAAAAACGTGGAGGGCATGTACGAGAAATATGTTAAGTGGGGTATCATCGACAAGAACGAGGCACTCGGTGGTTGGCACCCATACTTGCGTTTGGGCTTGACTTACGACAGTCGTGACCAACGCACCTGCCCAACCAAAGGTATCTATGCCGATGCGTTCTTCACTTATACGGCAGCCTTCAATGCTAAGTACGGTCAGCAAGCTGCTGCGGGTTACAACCACTTGCAGTTTAACTTCAACTTCCGCCACTATGTGCCTATCTATCGCGACCGCGTGACTTTCGCGTATCGCATTGGTACACAGAATAATATCGCAGGTAAGTCGCCATTCTATATGAACACCTACCTCAATACCTTGTTTATCCAACGCGTGATGTACGAGGGATTGGGTGGTGCGAACTCGCTGCGCGGTATCATGCGTAACCGCATTTTGGCAAACGGCTTTGCATATGCCAATGTGGAGTTCCGTTGCAAGGTGGTTACATTCGACATCGGTCGCCAACATTTCTATATCGGCTTAGCACCATTCTTCGATTTGGGTATCATCACTCAACCATACGAATTAGATGAGGAGTCAATCAACAAAGCGTATGCAGCTGATACCGATGCCCTCAAACTGCCATTGGATAACTATTTCGCAATGAAGGATGGCAAGTTAGATCAATCAAAGGTCTATATGCCTCACATGGCAGCAGGTTTGGGCTTGAAGGCAGCTATGAACGAGAACTTTGTCCTTTCTGTGGACTGGGCAATGGCATTCGACAAACAAGACAACGCCAAGTGGGCTAACTTCTACATCAAGATGGGTTACCTCTTCTAATCACTTATAGAAGTCGCCCTATATGAAATACCAATTGGGTAATATTCAATTAGATACACATCTCCATTGCGTAACGCGCGGTGGAGATGTGGTGCATCTTACCCAACTGGAGTATGCGCTATTGGAGTATCTTCTCCAGCATGCAGACACTGTCTGCAAGCGCGATGAGATTGTAGATAATGTTTGGGGGCAACGTTTTCAGTATGATACAGGCACTATTGATGTGCACCTCCATTCCCTGCGCCGCAAACTGGGCTTTGCGCGTAATACGCCTATTGAATCCATCCGTGGTGTAGGAATCATTTTGCATACTGCAGCACCCAAACAATCGCATACGCTGAATATACAAGACTTTGCTATTCAGTGGATTCGTGAGCATGAAGCGGACTTTGCTGCCAAGCAACTCACTCCGCGTTTGCACCTTGATCCTTTTGTGAGTGAGATTACCATTTCCCCAGAGGACTTGCGCACCATGTTAGACGGAATATTGAAAGTCCTTCTGCCCGTTTCCAAACCAGGCATTATCCGTATAAAGTCGCAATTAGGTTGCCATCATTTCTCCCTCTCCCTTGACATTAACGGCACCATCAACGAACTCCGCATTCCATTGGGATAATAATTTAAGTTAGATTTAAGGAAAATTAAGTCTATTTGCACTACCTTTGCAGCGAAATTTGAAAAAAGGAACTGCGAAGTAATAGTTTATGAGAAAAAAAATACTATTGATATTGTTGGTGATTGCCACTGCGACATATGCGCAAAAAGAGGTGGCACAAGATACCACTGCAACGAAAAAAAATATTGTAGACAAAGAGAAAACGCCTGTATTTCAGGGATATAGCGGCGGAATGATGTTGCATGCGGGTTATCTCTTTGGCAAGAATCCGTCAGCTATTTTGCCCTCTGGCGAAAGTATCAGTCCGCAAGGTATGACTACGGGTATTGGTGGTTCATTGCGTATTAACCTCTGGAAACACTTGCGCGTAGGTTGCGAGGGCTATGTCTCCACGATGAAATCGGGTGCTACCGATATGAGAGATGTCTTGCAATCAGGTAGTTATGTGCGTGTTGGTTCGGGTGGCCTGTTAGCAGATGCATGCTGGCGCATGGAAAAAGTATGGCCATACATTGGTGCTGCCGTGGGTGGTGGTGCGATGCGCACGCTCTCTGTGGTAGAAGGTAGCGAAGCAGATTGGCAACCCGAAGAGTGGACCATGCTCACCAAACAAGGGTTTGGCTATGTAAATCCATACGTGGGTATAGATTGGTGCATGACCAGACGTGTCCATCTCACCGTTCGTATGGATTGGATGTTAGCATTTGCCGATAATCAACTGCTATTGCCTACAGGTCCGCGCTTCTTCTTTGGTTTTATGTTTTGTCACTAAATGAATTTCTCAGGTATTGTATTAGGGTTAGTAGCCTTTTTGTGTATTGGCTTTTTTCATCCTTTGGTCATCAAAGGAGAGTACTATTTTGGCACAAAGTGCTGGTGGGTATTTGCATTAGTAGGCGTAGTGATGTTGGTGGGTTCGCTGCTGATTGATAATATCTATTTCTCTGTCATATTGGGTGTTATATCTTTCTCTTGCTTTTGGTCTATCCTCGAACTCTTCGAACAGAAAAAACGCGTAGAGCGCGGGTGGTTCCCAAAGAATCCTAAACGAAAAGAATAGAATAGAGAATCCAATACTTCATTTTT
>JAZNKZ010000030.1:0-4306 GCA_045578815.1 Paludibacteraceae bacterium | reverse complement strand
CATGTACTTTTCGTTGTAGTTCCAAGATGCACGACCGAAGAATGATGCAAGTGACCAGTCAGCTGATGGACCACCACTAACTGAAACGTCAGAGATGTCAAGCTTTTCAGTGTTGCTCAACCAAGCGTGATCCCAAGATTCACCAAAGAGGAGGTTACTTGCAGTAGCATTGATGTTTGAACCATAAGTTGTCTTTTCGATAGCTTGACCGAGTACAACGTCGATGCTATGGTTGTCAATCTTGAATGCATAGCTTGCAGTATTGTTCCAAGAGATGTTAGACCAAACACCCATGTTTTGAGAAACTTGATCCTTGGTTACAGGATTTGCACCAATATTATTCTTGATTTGCATGTTGCGATAAGCGTTGTCGCCCTTGCGATAACCGAATTGAGACTTGATGTTAAGACCCTTGATAGGTTGCAAGTTAACGTATGCGCTCATTGTCATGTTCCAGCTCTTGCTCATGTTCAAGCTGTGGCTGTTTGATGCAGCAAGTGCGATTGGGTTCGATTGAACAGAACCATCAAGATTCCAACCGTCTGCAACAGCTTCCGGACGAGTGTAGAAGTTACCGTTGTCGTCGTAGATAGGGAACAATGGGTTAGCAAGGAGAAGGTCCTTGATGTTGTTCCAATACATGTTACCTTGTGAAAGACCGCGACGAGAGTTGTGAGAGAAGAACAAAGTTTGACCAACTGTCAATACGTTGTACGACTTGTCTTGGCTCTTGATGATGTTATGGTCTGTATTGATACGTACAGTGTGACGGCTATATTCAGAAGGATTGATACCACCGAGGATACCATCTTGATCAGTGAATGAATAACCCAAAGAGAATGTAGAAACATCGTTACCACCAGTGATAGAGATAGCGTGGTTTTGAGTCATTGCACCTTCGTGATAAGAAGCACCCAACCAGTCAGTACCTTCCCAACCGTTTTCAAGCATTTCGCCATTTTCGTCGAAGAGGCTTTCATAGATGTCAGCAGGAAGTTGAGCTTTCCAATCTGGTTCAGCATATTGGCCACCGAAACGTGCGCGGAGCTTACGGCTATAGATATAGTCTTGAGCATTAGCAACGTCTGGGCGCTTGTACATATATTGCCAACCAACATAACCGTTGTAAGTCATGTTAATCTTGCTGTCTGAACCTTTCTTAGTAGTAATAAGGATAACACCGTTAGCAGCACGAGCACCGTAGATAGCAGCAGAAGCAGCATCCTTCAATACGTCGATGCTTTCGATATCGCCAGGGTTAAGGTCGTTCAAGTCACCACCTACAACACCATCGATTACATACAATGGGTTTGAATCACCTACTGTACCGATACCACGAATATTTACCTTAAAACCTTCACCAGCTTGACCACTGTTTTGCATAATGATCACACCAGGAGTTTGGCTTTGCAAAGCTGAAAGGGCAGAAGTAGTAGATAACTTTTGAAGGTCATCACCCTTTACCTGAACAGTTGCACCGGTGAGAAGTTTCTTCTTCTGAACACCGTAACCAATAACGACTACGTCTTCAAGGAATTGTGAGTTTTCAGAAAGCGTAACTACCATACCTGGAGCAGCAGCTACTTTCGCTGTAGTGTAACCCACAAAACTGATTTCAAGAGTCTCTCCTTTTGATACATCTAAAGTAAACTTACCGTCAATGTCAGTAATTGTACCATTAGTTGTACCTGAAACACGAATACTGGCACCGATGACTGGTTCACCTAAATCATCGACAACAGTACCTGTGATGGACTGAGTTTGTGCAACGATGACGTTTCCATCTCCACACACAAAACCAGGAGCACCACTAGCAAACAGTGCGAACAATGCGCCTGCAAGCCACGAGTTAATTTTTTTGATACACATAATTGATTAGATTTACGATCCTACTTTACCTTTAACGCACTATTCGGATCTTTTATAGTGCAAGGATTAATTAATAAAAGGGTTTTTAGTATGTTAATTAAATTTGTTTTAGTTGCGTTAAAATAGGTATTAAATGTTTTCCGTGTGGTTAAAAGGTTGCATTAGTCATAGTAAATCAGGTTTCGAAAGCAATAGAACGCCTATTTTGACGAGCAAAAGTATCACTATTCACACTTATTAACGGGGTAATTTACACATTTAACATGTTTCATTAACACTTTTAACAGAATTTACTGTAATAAACCATTCAAACAAGCCAAAAAACGGCTATTTATTTCAGTTCTACAATCTGCATCATGCGGCCTACATAAAGTGTTAAACTTACACTTTTAATAGTAATCGCCCTATAAATAGTCAAAAAAAGCAGGTCACATTAAACTTTAGAGGGATTTCAAGTTTGTACAATCAAAATAGCAATCTAATGCACGCGAAATGTTAAAATCCCATTTGCCACAAGCGAAGATTAACAACCCTTTTTACACTATATATAATAAGGTATTGAGAAGCGTTAATATTTTCACATTACACGCTATGTATTATGCTTATTTTATCATTACTTAATATCAAGCTTTGCCTTAAGTTAAGAATCCAAATCACCCCTTCAACGGCGATGTTTTGCCATAGTTGTGGCAGTGGACTGCCATAACTATGGCACTGCACTGCCAAAGCGGTGGCACTCCACTGCCAAGCCTAAAAAAAGTTTGGCACACGAGAAGTACTTCTGGCGGGGGATTAAAGCAAATAAAAGAGGCTATTCAAGTACAATTCGCACAATTACCTCGGCATGCACCGAAGCTACGGCAACAATCACGCGCAATCAATAAGAAGGCAGAAAATCATAAAAAGGCAATAATTTCATTGTCCATAAACAATAAAATCACAAAAAGTCTTGTTTTTATTGTCTGTATATTATATTTTTGCCTCCATAAAAATATGCATTATGGAGATATTAACAAGAAAATACTATGCTGATAAAGTAGATTCATGGATTGGCAAAGGCAATATCATAGTTCTTGTGGGCCCACGCCGCGTAGGCAAAAGTTACATTCTCAAGGATTTTGTCCAAAGGCACTCTCCCGAAGAGGGAACAAACATAATTTATGTGGATAAGGAAAAGAAAACATTTAAAGACATCAAAACCAAAGACGACCTTGACAACTATATAGAGAGCCATATTCAACCAGAGAAGCATAATTATATTCTTATTGACGAAGTTCAGCAGATAAATGGATTTGAGGAGAGTGTATGTAATTGGTACACGGAAGACAATACCGATGTAATCATTACCGGTAGCAACTCCCAAATGCTATCCGGAGACCTTTCAACTTTACTTTCCGGAAGATATATAGAGATTCGGGTACACCCGTTAAGCTATTTAGAATTTTTAGTATTCCATGAGCTTCAAGATAGTGATGAATCACTAATGAAGTATTTGAATTACGGCGGCCTACCAGGACTACGGAAAATTGGTTTAGAGAGCGAAGAGCATATTTGGGCTTATTTATCCAGTGTATTCAACACCATCATGCTAAAGGATATAATTGAGCGTCATGACATCCGCAATGTCCCTTTTTTAAATAATTTGATAGCATTTTATGCCGATACAACAGGGAAGTTAACCTCTGCCAATAACATTGCGAAGTATATGAAGTCGCAAGGTGTAAGCATATCAAGCAACTTAGTACTGCTTTATAGAAGTTTTTATGAAGAAGCATACTTGTTGAATGTAACTTCACGATATGATATTCATGGCAAAAAGCTTTTGGAATCAAATGAAAAGATTTATTGGGATGACTGGGGACTTCGAAATCTTAAAGCAGAAGGAGGGATGGATTCCTACATTGAAAAGGTAATTGAAAATGTGGTGTATAAACATTTATGCTTTTTAGGATATAAAGTGCAGGTAGGAGTTCTTGGAGCCGGCGAAGTAGATTTTGTGTGTACACGACCGAATGAAACAATATATGTGCAAGCAACTTATCTTATAGGTGAGCAATCAACCAGAGACAGAGAATTCGCTCCACTGGAGAAGATACGTGACAACCACCCGAAGTATGTAATCAGCGCGACTCCACTCTTAACTTCGAGAAATGAGAATGGCATAATACATATCTCGCTAAGAGAATTTCTCAGCAAAGGAATATAGTCCATCGCAATCATATCAAAAAAAATCCCCGACAGGAAATCCTATCGGGGATAATTTTTATTTTATCCATGCATACGCATCGGGACAGGATTATTTGAATCGTACCCAATCAATCTCCATCTCTGTATCAGAAGCAGACTCTACAGAAAGGTTCTGCATTCCTTTGGCCTTGTATGGCATAGCGATGGTAACTTCTTGCCATTCGGCAGTTGCAGGAATGTCAAGGGTAGC
>JAZNKZ010000029.1:0-25639 GCA_045578815.1 Paludibacteraceae bacterium | reverse complement strand
AACCTCTTTGAGAAAGTGCAAATACCTGGTTATCAAGACGCTATTCGTAAGATTAAGCGTTTTATGGAAGATGAAGAGAACCTCAGTAAGTCATCGCAAAAGATTGTAAAATCCAAACGCGAAGCAGAAGCACGTATGGCTGAGGAGCAAGCAAGAAAGGAGGCACAAGCATGATTACGCAAATGAAGAAATACACCTTCTTGGTGTTCCATCGTGAGTATGAGGCCTTTCTCGAGCAGTTGCGCGAGGTGGGAGTAGTGCATGTGACTGAGAAAGCGGCAGGTATGGCAGAAGATGCACATTTGCAAGAACTGCTGGCGAAAGCCGACAACGCTCGCAAACTCATTGCGCAAGGTGCTCCTGATCAATTGCTGCAAGAGAAAGCTGCGCTCGAAAGCCGCATTGCTGCTACCCAAAAAGAGGTCAATAAGATGGCTATCTGGGGCGACTTTTCGGCTGAACGCATTGCTCAGCTCAAAGAAGCAGGTTATACTCTTCGCTATTTTACATGCCCAAAGAAACTCTTCCAAGAAGAGTGGGGTATCGTAGTAGCAGAGCAAGGAGCGATGTTGTACTTCGTACAGGTGACTTCGTCAGGCGATGAGGCGATGAGGTTATTAGGCGATGAGGCAAGTGTTTGCCAAGAGCAATACTTGAACGAGAAGTCTGCTGCTGACTTGCAGAAGGATGTAGAGGGCTTGAATGGCTTGCTCGTAGCGCAAAATGCACGTATCGAACTTTGGGCAAAAGAGAATATCCCTGCATTGGAGAACGAACTCAACGAACTGCAACAACAGATTGATTGGAAGCGAGTTACACTCAACACAGCATCTGAAGCAGATGGTAGCTTGAAGGTGTTGGAGGGGTTCTGCCCAATCGACCAAGTGGCTGCATTGGACGCTATGCTCCAAAAGCAAGAGGTATATTACCAAGCCGAAGACCCAACAGCAGAGGACAATACGCCAATCAAGTTGCGTAACAATAAGTTTACCCAACTCTTTGAGAGCCTGACTGGTATGTATGGTTGGCCAAACTATGGTGAGTTTGATCCTACACCAATCTTGGCACCATTCTTCTTGTTGTTCTTCGCAATGTGTATGGGCGACTGTGGATATGGTATCTTGCTCATTATCATTGGTTTGCTGATTGCAAAGAAGAAACTCAATATCGCTATGTTTGAGGGACTTGGTCCTATCATTACTGTGCTGGGTGTGGGTACTACGGTAGTAGGATTCTTTCTTGGCACATTCATGGGTATTGACCTTTACAACGCAGAGTGGGTACCCCAGGCGTTGAAGAATGTGATGATCAAGGGCAATGTGATGGGCTACGATATTCAGATGGTATTGGCAATATGCATTGGTGTGTTCCATATCTGTCTGGCGATGGTGGTGAAAGCTATCTGTTACACCAAGCAATTTGGCTTCAAGGAGAATATCGCTACTTGGGGTTGGTTGTTGCTCGTCGTAGGTGGTCTGATTGTGGCTATATTGGGCTTGACCGTATTGCCAGAGAACGTGTTTAAGTGGGCGTTGATAGCAGTAGGTGCGGTATCTGCATTGGCTATCTATATCTTCAATACACCAGGTCGTAATCCATTGATTAACATCGGTGCAGGTTTGTGGGATACCTACAATATGGCCACTGGTATCTTGGGTGACGTGCTCTCTTATATCCGTCTGTATGCCCTTGGCTTGGCAGGTGGTATGTTGGGTGCAGCGTTCAACAACTTGGGCTTGATGGTTATGGGTGGCACTACCGAAGGTGCTACCTGGCAATGGTTGCCATTCGTGCTGATTCTTGTCTTGGGCCACGTATTGAACTTGGCGATGTCAGCGCTGGGTGCGTTTGTTCACCCATTGCGTTTGAGTTTCGTAGAGTATTTCAAGAACGCAGGTTATGAAGGCAAAGGTACGTTGTATCAACCATTTAAGAAATAATAAGAATAAAGACAAGGAGTCCCGATTCCTAAATCCAAATTTTAAATTCAAATTTCCGAATCCCGACTCCTGAATCCCGAATCAAATTTAATAAACTAAATAAAAATTAAACAATTATGAATGAAATTTTAGGTTATCTCGGCTGGGGCTTGATGTTGGGTCTCGCTGGTGTAGGTTCTGCTTATGGTACCACTATTGCAGGTAATGCTGCTGAAGGTGCGTTGAAGAAGAACAAAGAAAAAGGTAGTAGCTACATGATCTTGTCTGCTCTTCCTGCTACTCAAGGTTTGTACGGTTTCGTTGCATTTTTGATGTGGATGGGTAAAGATTTTGCAGCTCAAGGTCCTATGCTTTTTGCAGTTGGTTTGGCAGTAGGTTTGGTTTGCTTGTTCTCTGCTATCCGTCAAGGTCAAGTTTGTGCTAATGGTATCGCAGGTATCGCTGCTGGTCACGATGTACAAACCAACACCATGATCTACGCTGCGCTCCCTGAGTTCTATGCTATTTTGGCACTCGTTGGTGCGTTGATGTTGCCATAATAACAGATTTGTCTTACGAAAAAAATGGAAGGAGATATAACTCTTTCCATTTTTTTTATTGTTTAACAACATATTTTGTATTGTTTTTTTTGCGTATTCAGAAAAATATAGTACCTTTGCCCAACAGATTATTAATATATTTTAAATTATTATGCGACACCACCAGAAAATAGCTATTGCGCGTCTGATATCAGACCTTATCAAATCTGATGATGTAATATGTAAGGAAGAGATTTCGCTATATAACCAGATTATTAGCAGTTTTGATATTTCTCAAGATGAATTGTATGAAGCTCAGTTTATTTCGCAGGCAGAAGCTGTTGGTTATATCAAGCATATGATTCCTGCTGAACAGAAAAGGATATATTCTATTTTACAACAAGCAGCTTATGCGGATAATTCGTGTGTGGCACGTGAGGCATTGCTATTGCAGACATTGTCGCTCTTGCTTAATGATACGCGTGATAAATATTATTTGTTATCGGTATTGATGAAAGGCTGGCAACATCAGGAGAAATATGTAGTATATATAGAGAGTGACTATATGCCAGCCATTAATGAAGAAATCATGCAGCAATATGAAATGATAGCCAACCTATTACATCTATGGAAATTTGAGTTTATATATATTCCTAAAGTGTGTCAGTCTCTCCGCGAAATGGATCGTGGTTATCTGTGTGATATTATTCGCTATATGAATCCGCGTTTATCGAATGAGATGCTCAATACGCTATATGATCGACTGATTAATTTTACGACAGAGAGTTTTACACGCGATTATTTGGCTAATTCATCGCATCAGAATCATTTTTATGATATAGAGCCATCGCTATTGATTAATGTGGGAAAATCGCATGTACCAGCATCTGTAGCAACACAACAAGATACCTATTTTATAAACTTTTTGACGATTCGACTGGATGATGAACCCAATAGTGTGTTGAATGAGGTACGTAAGTTCTTGGATGAATACGAAACCTTTATTACAGAGCCAGAGTATCATCGTCCTAAACGAGGTAAAACATTATTTCATTATCATGGTTTTTACAAGCAGTTATTTGACTTTTTGGCACGTCATCACACCAATGGTGAAGAAAATCGTATATTGATAGATTTACCAGCACGTCGTATATGGATGCGAGGAGTGGAAGTACAGATGAGTGCTACTCAATTGGCAACATATGTCTTTATTTTGCATCAAACATATTGTACTCATCATGGTGGGCTGGTAAAGGCGGGGCAGCATTATCCTTTGTCAGAAAAAGATGTACAGCGTTTGGGAAATACTTATCATGCGATATGCAATCTATTTAGGGAGACTCCTATAGCAGAAGCACGGTCATATCTAGAAGATGTGCAGAATATACGCGGCTATATTGCGCGTATTCGTACAGCTATAGCCCATCATATTGACGATCAAGATGTGAACTTCTATACTCCACAAGATACTACTGATAAATCACGCTATTATATAGCTATAGAATCTACAAAGATTTTTCTGCATACCGCTTCGGGTGATATGATGTTTGTAGATTATCCTCTTTGGAAAATATTGAAATAAGACTTATACAAAGGAAAGATAACAATATTGCTATTTTGCTACTATTGCAATTGTAGAGAAAATAGCAATATTGTTGTTTATTGTGGTTTGTGAAAAAATGGCACTAATTTTGCAGCGCTTTTGATAGCAATAGGTCGCTGCCATTAAACCAAACTATTACCAACAAACAGTAATTGACTATGAAAATAGAACAAAAAGAAGTGCCTACTCAGACAATAGTTAAGAAGTGTCAAAGAAGAACGGATAAGTCTATGAATCTATTTATTTATGGTGATATTATAGAACGTATGCATCAAGCGGCAAGTTCTAGGATTGTTAAGTGGGTGTTTGGTCTTACGATTCTTCTGCTGTTTTTGTTACCATTGTATGATTTGGTAACAGGTAATTTGTCAAATAAGATTAGGACTATGTTGATAGTATCTTCATCATTATTGATTTATGTATATATAATCATTTGCATGATAGGAAAGTGGAATAAGAATAGACAATTGATGGAAATACCACGTTTGTATTTTGTGTGGATTATAGTTTTGTTTTTGACATGTATCTTGTCTTTTTATCGCGACTTTTTTGTAGCGACTAGTCATCTTACGTATTTAATTCCAGTCGGGATTGCTATGGCGGGATTAGTGGCAGCAATAATTCGATGTATTCGAATACGCAAGAAACTGAAGAATAGGTTGGTACATAAAAAAGAGTAATACTAGTATAGATATTAAAAAATAGGGTTGCTGAGAGCAACCCTATTTTAATATTTACTTGTATCATTTATTTAGTCAAAATGATGTATTTCCATGGAGTGAGTTCCAGAGTTTGTGTAGCTTCGAGAGTCATGGTTTTGCCACAGAGGCAGTTGTAGTCGCCCGCGAGGTTAGTGAGGTCGAGAGTTACGGTTTGTGGCTCTGCAGACATGTTCATGATTGCGATAACAGTATTATCTCCATGTTTAGGGCATGATTTTTGGCGTACGCAAGCGAATACATTGTCATTGTCGGCCATGAGTCGAACCATAGGTGCCCCTTTCTCGTTACTCCACAGTGCGCGGTTAGCAGCACGGAGATCATTGAGACCCTTGTACAACGCCTTTTGTGGTGCGTTCTCTACGCGATCAATCACGTCCTTCTCGAAGAACTCAAGACGATGATGGTTGCCGCTCATTTGACCAGTATAAATCATTGGCATACCTGGCACCACGTATGTGAATGCAGCAAAGAGGTCCGTAGCATCGCCCATGCGCTCAAACTCGGTACCGTTCCATGAGTTCTCGTCGTGGTTAGAAGTGAAGTTCATGCGGATTGCCTCTTTGCGGATAGTGGTGTCCACCTTAGCAAAATAACCCCACAAATCTTCTACCGTCTTTTTGCCTTGTGCTACGCCGTTCATGAGGTGGTGGAGCTCCCAACCATAGTACATATCGAATGCGCTCTCGGTGAGGTCTTGTGCCTCTGCTTCATCCTCTGCGAGGGTGAACATATCTGGGTGCTTAGCTCGGATTTCAGCCATCGCTTCGTTCCAGAAATCGGTAGGAACTTCGCCAGCAACGTCGCAACGGAAACCATCAATGCCGATGGTATCCATCCACCAATGCATAGCTTGCTTCATAGCAGCGCGCATGTCTTGGTTGTCGTAGTTGAGTTTTGAGATGTCGGTCCAATCGTATTGTACCATAAGGTTGCCGAGGCTATCGCGGTAGTGCCAACCTTCGTTCTTGGTCCATTCGCTATCTGGAGCTGTGTGATTAGCAACCCAGTCGAGGATAACCTTCATACCGAGTTCGTGTGCCTTAGCGAGGAATGATTCGAAGTCAGCTCGTGTTCCAAACTCAGGGTTGAATTCGCAATAGTCAGTAATAGCATAGTAACTACCTAAGGTACCTTTGCGTTCGAGGACGCCAATCTTTTGGATAGGCATGATCCAAATGATGTCCACGCCACTTTCTTTGATTTCAGGGAGAAGAGCTTCTGCAGCAGCAAAAGTGCCTTCAGCGGTAAGTTGACGGGTGTTGAGTTCGTAAATAGTTGCGTCGTATGCCCAACTAGTGTGGCGAGCATCACATTGTTGTTTAGGTGCACAAGACACTAAAGTGAGTAGTGCAAGTGCGGAAAAAAGAAGTTTTTTCATAATTTTGATGTTTATATAGTTTTATAAGTATTTATATTGATTACTCAATGGTGTATGCAAGGTTCGCAAGATCGATAGTCACGCGTACTTTTTCGCCCATATAAATGCGGTCGAAGACGAGTTTGTTGTCGGTTACAGTGACTGGTACATACTCTCCGTATATAAGTGGCATAGAGTTGCGACGCAATTGTACAAGTGCCTGCACTTCGTTGCGGAATTGCTGTTGACGCTCTGAAAGTCCATCGAACTTCATCATATGACGGTTGTCTGGGTCATTGGCACCAGCTTCTGCATATTCGTCACCTTGATAGATACAAGGCACACCAGGGATAGTCAGATTGATAACCTCCAATAACATCGCAGCCTTGTAAGCTTGTTCTTCTTTAGCGGTATCGCCATCAGCTGTGACGCCAATCTCGCGCTCCCAGCCAGCCGCTTTGTCATTTTCATTCCACTTGACAGCCCCACCTGCGAGAGAAATGAAACGGCATTTGTCGTGGTTGCCAGAGATATTACCCATGGTGTGGTGTGCACCGTAAGCATGCAATGATTCGATGATGGTATTGTTGATGCGTTTGAGCGATTGCTCTGGTTTGCCCAAAACGTCAATAGCAGTATGGTAGATATTGAAGTCGAATTGTGAATTGAGCATACCGCTCTTGACATATGATCCAATGAGTTGAGGATCACCGTATGTCTCACCAATCATCCAGATATGACGATTAGGGTAGCGTTGTTTCATTTTTGCACCAAGTTCGCGCCAGTAGTTGAGAGGAATATGTTTGCAAGCATCATGTCGGAAACCGTCAAAGTCAAATTGCTCAAGCCATACAAGTGCAGAGTCGGTCATAGGAGAGCATACTTCTGGGCGTTCGAGGTCGAGTGTAGGGATATGTACGTCAAACCAAGTGGTGAGTCGTGCTTCGTCCCAAAGTTCGAAGTTGCGACGTCCGTCAGGTAAGATGCTATCGGTGTGCCAATCAGGGTGCTCCTGTAGGGTAGGAGAGTTGATATGCATGTGGTTGGCAACATAATCTAGGATGACATTGAGGCCGTGTTCGTGAGCCACAGAGAGCATCTCATGGAGTTCCTCTTCGGTTGTAAAACGTTTTTCTACCTTAGTGGCATAGATTGGCCAATAACCATGGTAACCAGAGAACTTGGTATATGCCTTGGTGTTGTCATACTTGTTGCCATTTTTGAATGGATAGTATCCCCAGGCATCCATAGGGTTTTGTGTGATAGGTGAAATCCAGATAGTGGTGATTCCTAAATCGTTGAAGAAACCATCTTTGATTTTTTTTGTAATACCAGCGATGTCGCCACCTTGATAATCAACGATATCGAGTACCTCTGGGCTATTCATTTTCCAATCATTAGTTTTGTTCCCATTGTGGAAACGATCAATCATGAGTGAGTAGAGAACTTGTGCATGGTCATCATGGCGAGTAAGCTCTTTGACATCGCTAACCACCTTGCCATTCTCTAATGGGATAAGTAAATCGTTGAGTTGTTTGCCATCTCCAAAAGCATATACGCGAATGAATGTACGCCCTTTGCTCTCGCGCCAAGCTTTTTCGATTGTAATGGTAGCTTCAGGGTCATATTGACCGTAACTAACATACTCTGTAGCGCGTGTATCTTGCCACAAAACGCGGAATTGCAGGTGTTCGTACTCGTTTAGTACGCCGATAGTGATAGTGGAGTCGGTGAAAGACTTTGTTACTAGTCCCACTTCGTAGTTGGCTTTAGGTACAATAGGAATATCATACTTGATGCCAGTAGTCTTGTCCTCAACGCCAAGAATAGATAAAGTGTGGTCACCTGCTAAGGTAAGTAGTCCATTTTCCACTTTCACTACTTGGTAGCTAGGCTCGGTGACGAAAATGAGGCTATCAAAATGCTTTACCTGCGGTAGGTAGTCGGTTAGGTAGATGGTCTCGGTGAAATTGTCGTTGCCACTGTATGTAATGGGCATAATAGGATTTTGCGTGTCGGCGTTGCGATCAACTACCGCCACTTTTTCTGTGGTGTTGCATGCTACTAAGGCAGTAACTGCAAAGAGTGATAAAATGATTTTTTTCATGATGTTATTATGTTAGTTTGTTGAATGTTTCTCTTGTTGATTAGAACAGTTCTAATTGTTTGTATCTAAAAACCTGATTTCCAATATGACAATTAAAACATAGATGTGGTTGGCAGTAGTTTTGGAATAGATGTATGAGTGCTTGTGTGTCTGCTGCCGAATGTATTTCTTGTCCTAGTAATGTCCACTGGCGAATGATGTTGTTGTTCTCTTTTTTTATTCTTTCTAGGTACTCGATTGCATCGTTAATATTCCCTCGCTCATAAGCGTACTTGTATGGTATGATGGTGTTTATAAGTAGTACTTCAATAGAAGTTCTACCAAGTGGTAGTGGTTGTTGTACACGAGAATAGACTTCAGAATCTGCGTATTTTAATGTGAGGAACTGAATCATATCTTCTATATTCTGTGCATCCATGAGTTGCGCGAACAAATGCTCCGACTGGTATATTATGTGTGCAAACTGCCGTATTCGCACCTCGGGTGCAGACTGAGGACGCATTCGAGCCTTTTTCCATTGGCTTGCGAGCAGCGGCGTTAGTGAGAATTTCTTTTGCAGGAAACAATACTCGTTCCATAGTGCTATATGTTCGTTAGTATCTAGTGTCGTAGGATTGAGCAATCCCGATTGTCCGAGTAGTATGGCAGTGATTTGGAAGAGGCTGTTGCGATGTTTGAGTAGGCATGAGAGTGGTGTTTGTAATGCAAGCATCTCGAAAGGCAAACCATTGGTGTGAAAGCCAAAATTGTGTGCTAGTGTGATGTAGAAGGCATGTATCCAACTCTGTTGTGTGATAGTGAGTAGTTGGGTAATTGTTTCTCTTTTGGCTTCTAATCGTTGTTGTAGTAAAACTCTCTTCCAATTTTCAGTCAATAGGTATGGCTCCTGAAGTAATTGTTTGTAGCATGGTATGTTTTCTAGTGATCCATGTTGAAATAGTAGGGTAAGGTAATCTCTATTGTGAGGATATTGTAGTTGGCATTGTGGAATCTGCTGACCGCGCGAATTGATAACCTCTTTGTCAGCATTGGCTACTATATGAAGTATGGTGGTATCATATGCGGCATCTGTGTGATGGCGATGCTTGTACCAATCAGCCGCATTGACGTGTATCTCGATGTTTCCAATCCAATCTTGTCCGTCAATACGAATGTGGGCATTTGTGAAATCAGGTCCAGCATGGTTATTGTATTGCCCAACGGATATAACCTCAATGGGCTTTCCGTCAGTGGTACACTGTGAAAAACCCGCCCAAAATCGCTTCTGCCATATGTAATGCAGGAGTATCTCTGGCATTGCCTTGTTATTATCGCGTACAAAGGTAGTAATTTTTATGTAAATATGCAAATGATAAGCGCAAAATAATATTAATAACTAACTAATAACTAACTAATCACTAAGTAATCACTAACTAATAACTAATTATTGATGTGGTGTAGGGTTGTATAGGGTTGTGTAGGATGGTGTAGGGTTGTGTAGGATGGTATAGGATGGTGTTGGGTTATTACGCGCGCGAGCGTGCGCGGTTATGTGTAAGGTAATGGGAAATTGGCGTAAACGTTAAGAATTTGCGATTTAAGAAGATGAGGGTAAAAAATCGGATAATGCATAAAAAACAATAAAAAGCAAAAAAACGCACAAAAAATTTGGTGGAATAAAAAAAAAGTTGTACCTTTGTCGCCAAATGGCGACGCCAGAATAAAGAAAATAAATAGAAATTTAAATATATGATTGAGAACGACAGAATTATTCCTGTAAAGATTGACGAGGAGATGCGAACCTCGTACATCGATTATTCGATGAGTGTAATTGTGGCGCGTGCTTTGCCCGATGTGCGTGACGGTTTCAAACCTGTACATCGTCGTGTATTGTTTGGTATGCACGAGTTGGGTAATACAAGCGATAAGCCAACTAAGAAATCTGCTCGTATTGTGGGTGAGGTAATGGGTAAGTACCACCCACACGGTGATAGTAGTATCTATGGTACATTGGTTCGTATGGCTCAGCCATGGAATATGCGTAGTGTACTAGTAGATGGTCAAGGTAACTTCGGTTCGGTGGACGGCGATGGTGCAGCAGCTATGCGTTATACAGAGGCACGCTTGTCTAAGTTGGCTGAGGAAATGTTGCGTGACATTGAGAAAGATACAGTGGATATGCAGCCAAACTTTGACGACTCGTTGCGCGAGCCAGTGGTGTTGCCATGTCGTTTCCCTAACTTGTTGGTGAATGGTGCTAGTGGTATTGCCGTGGGTATGGCAACGAATATGCCTACGCATAACTTAGGCGAAGTGATTGATGGTTGTGTGGCATATGTGAAGAATGCAGTAGAACGCGTGAATAATCCAGAGGTGGAGCCAATCAGTGTGGCAGAATTGATGGAGTATATCAAAGCACCCGATTTTCCAACAGGTGGTACCATATATGGTTATCAAGGCGTACGTGACGCGTATGAAACGGGTCGTGGTCGCATTGTGATTCGTTCGAAAGCAGAGATTGAGACCGAGGATAATGGTCGTGAACGCATCGTGATAGGTGAGTTACCATACGGTGTGGTGAAATCTGACTTGGTGAAGAATATCGCCGACTTGGTGAACGATAAGAAGATCGAGGGCATTTCGGGTATTAGCGATCAATCTAAGAGCGATGTGCGCATCATTATAGAGGTTAAACGTGATGCAAATGCACAAGTAGTACTGAATAAATTGTATAAGTACACAGCATTGCAATCAAGTTTCTCTGTGAACAGTATTGCATTGGTGAAAGGTCGTCCACAATTGCTGAACTTGCATGATATGGTGGCGAACTTTATTGAGCACCGCATGGAAGTGGTGGTTCGTCGTACAAAGTTTGAGCTTAGAAAAGCAGAAGAGCGTGCACATATCTTGGAGGGATTGATTGTAGCGGTAGATAATATAGATGAGGTAGTGAAGATTATCCGCGCAAGCCGTACTCCAGCAGATGCACAAGCTAATTTGGAGGCTCGCTTTGGTTTGGATAACTTACAATCGAAGGCTATTGTAGATATGCGTTTGTCGCAATTGACAGGTTTGAAGATTGAGGAGCTAAAAGAAGAATATGAGAAATTGCAACAGCTAATCCAACACTTGCAAGCATTGCTGGCTAGTGAAGTGATGCGCTATGAAGTGATTGAGAATGAATTAGTTGAGGTAAAGGAGAAATATGCTGATGAACGTCGCACTCGTATCATTAAGATGGCTACAGAGTTCAATCCAGAGGATATGTATGCCGATGATGATATGGTGATTACTATCTCACACCTAGGCTACATCAAGCGTACTCCATTGACCGAATTCCGTCAGCAAGGTCGCGGTGGTGTAGGCGCGAAGGCGAGTGCAGCTCGTGATGAGGACTTTATCGAGTATGTGCACCAAGCAAATATGCACTCAACCATGATGTTCTTCACGGAGCAAGGTCGTTTGTACTGGATTAAAGTGTACGAGATTCCAGAGGGTAATCGTCAATCGAAGGGTCGCGCATTGCAGAATATGATCAATATTCAAAAGGGCGATAAAGTATGTGCATTCATCCACGTGAAGAACTTGAATGACCAAGAATATGTACAAAACCACTATCTAATCTTTGCGACCAAGAATGGTTTGATGAAGAAGACTACATTGGAATCATATAGCCGTCCACGTGCCAATGGTATTATTGCATTGGGCTTGCGCGAAGATGATCGCTTGATTCGCGTGACATTGACCGATGGCAATAGTCAAATGTTGGTGGCTTCGTACAATGGAAAGTTGGTTCGCTTCCCTGAAAATACTATCCGTCCGATGGGTCGCACAGCTACGGGTGTACGTGCTATAAAATTGGATGAAGATGGCAAGGATCGCGCTATTGGTATGATTTGTGTGGAGGAAGGTAGTAAGGAGACTGTGCTCGTAATCTCGGAGAAGGGTTATGGCAAACGTACTGCTCTGGATGATGAGAACGGTGAAGCTATCTATCGCATCACCAACCGTGGCGGTAAGGGTGTGAAGACGATGAATCTTACTGATAAGACAGGTAATCTGATTGGTCTTGAGGCAGTTACAGATGAGCAAGACTTGATGTTGATTACTAAGTCAGGTACAGCTATCCGTATGGCAATGAGCGCGATAAGCGTGTTGGGCCGTGCAACACAAGGCGTGAAACTCATTGAACTCCAAAAGCGCAACGATACGCTCATGTTCGGTTGCACCGTACCAAAAGAAGAAGTTGAAGAGGTCGCAGAAAATACAGAGGCAACTCCAGAAATGGCAACTGAAGAAACTCAAAACTCAATAGAATAACAAACAAAACCTTTTATAAAATGAAAAAATCAATTTTTCTTGCAGCCCTTGTGCTGATAGGTGCAGGCTGCTTTGCGCAAAAAAGCAATGTGAGCAAGGCTCGTAATTTAGCAGATGCAGAGACTCCAGATTATGCAGGTGCTCGCGCAGCAATCGAGGATGCATTGGTCAACGATGAAACTAAAGACCTGGCTAACACTTGGTATGTAGCAGGATATGTAGGTTACAAAGAGTTTGATAATACCAACTTGAACCGTCAGATGGGGCGTAATATTGATGTTATGCAATGGGGTGCAGCTGTGCAAGAGTCAGTAAACTATTGGGCAAAGGCATATGACCTATCACAAATACCTACTTATGACAAGAAAGGTCGAGCAAAGTATGATACTCGTACTCCAAAAAATATCTTGCCCAAAATGCATGAGTATTTCCTACACCAACCATTGATTATTGCAGGTTTTACAGCATATGAGAACAACGATCCATCTTTGGCATATGATTTGTTTATCACCCACTGCAATATCCCTGATATGAAGATTTATCAGGATAATCCTGAGGCATTGGCTGAATTGGTTCGTGATACTAGCTACTACACATGCATGTATTATGCAGGTCGTTTCGCATACGAGGCAAAGCGCTATGGTGATGCTATTGCTACATTAGACCGTATGAATAGCGAACATGCTAACAAGAATGCTCTTCGCAAAGAGATTATCTTCGCTAACGAGTATATTTATCAAATTTATATTGAGCAAGGCGATACTGCAAAGGCTGTAGAGTCGATTAAGAAAAGTATTGACCTCTTCCCTGAGGAGCCTTGGTTTATGCAAAACCTCATCAACCTCTATATCAACTCAGGTCAAGAGGATAAAGCTGTTGAGTATTTGGATATTGCTATCAACCGTGAGCCAAACGTAGGTCAATACTACAACTCTAAGGGCTCAATCTTGGCTCGTATTGGTCGTTTTGATGAGTCATTTGCAGCTTTTGCAAAAGCAATTGAGTTGGAACCAAACAACGCACTCTTCCTAGAAAGCTTAGGTTTTGCATATGTAGATCTTGGCAACAAACTCAACGAAGATGCTACATACTTGGATAACACAGCATATGCTAAAGCAAAAGTAGAGATTGATGCTGCTTACAAAAATGCATTGCCTTACTTTGAGAAGGCATACGAATTGGAGCCAGATAATGAGAGCTTCAAGCACTCGCTGCGTTCGCTCTATTACCGTCTTGGTATGAACGATAAGTACGAGGCTTTGGCTGACTAATATATGGGACGCATCCTAGCAATCGACTATGGACGCAAACGCACAGGATTAGCCGTTACGGACATGCTCCGCATAACGGCTAATCCGCTTGTTACTATCCCTACGCATACGCTGGAAACATGGCTGAAGGATTATTTTGCCAAGGAGCAAGTAGATGAGGTGGTGATAGGTCATCCATACCAAATGAATGGAGAGGATTCCGAGTCGATGCAGTATATACAACCATTCATCAATCGCTTTCGCAAAGTGTTTCCTGATATGCCTTTGAAGGAATACGATGAGCGTTTCACTTCGGTCATTGCTCACCAAGCCATGATTGCGGGCGGAATGAAGAAAAGCCAACGCCAAGACAAATCCGTGGTGGATAAACTAGCTGCTTGCATCATTCTAGAAGGCTATTTGGATAGTATTCGGTAAACACTAAACAAAAAAACAAATGACTTTACCAATATATTTATACGGTCAACCTGTGTTGCGCAAGCCCACAGAAGATATTACCCCTGAAACACTCGATCTCAAGCAATTGCTCACCGATATGTGGGATACGCTTGCTGTAGCTGAGGGTTGTGGATTGGCTGCACCGCAGATTGGCAAATCCATCCGATTGTTTATTGTGGATGGTACTGAATTGGCAGAAGATTATCCTGAGTGTCAGGATTTTAAGAAGGTCTTTATCAATCCAGAGATTATCGAGGAAAGCGAAGATGATGCCACTTTCTCCGAGGGGTGTCTTTCGTTGCCTGGTATATCCGAGAATGTTATCCGTCCTGCTAGCATTACGATTCGCTACATGGATGAGAACTTTACCGAGCATACGGAAACCTATGATGGTTTTGCTGCGCGCATTATTCAGCACGAGTATGATCACCTTGAGGGGCATGTCTTTACCGACCGTATTTCGCCTATCCGTCGTCAGTTCGTTAAGACCAAACTCACCAACATCGCTAAAGGAAAAGTAGCCGCTCGCTATCGCACCAAACGATGAGTCTTCTTACAATAATATTACTTGCCGTTGGCTTAGCCATGGACTGCTTTGCCGTTTCGGTGTGTAAGGGATTGACTTCGCCGCATGGCTATGTGCCTCGCTATATCAAACCCATGTTGATGGCATTGCTGTTTGGTGTGTTTCATGCTGGCATGCCATTGATTGGCTATTTTGCAGGCAGTTTGTTTGCCTCGTTCTTCGAGCACTTTGCGCCATGGATAGCACTGCTGTTGCTTGGTTTTATTGGTGGTAAGATGATCTACGACTCGCTCAAAGGTGATAGCAATGAGGCGCATATTGCCGATTTTTCATTCTTGTCGCTTCTGTCGTTGGCATTAGCTACCTCTATGGATACACTCGCTACGGGCGTAATCTTTATTCCATATCCAGATTCGCTTTGGCTAGCGGTGGGAGTGATTGCTGCGACATGTTTCTTGTTTTCTATGATTGGTTTTGTTATAGGGCATTTGGTGGGAACTCGCTTGCGAATCAATGTGACAATATTTGGGGGGCTTATTCTTGTTATCATCGGTGTAAAAATCTTCCTCGAAGGAATCTTGTAAAAGCTAAACACTAAAATATATGTTCTTGATTCTAAATACATTAGTTAGTTTAGATGTCTTGGAGAAAAACTTCTGCTGCGACTTGGATAAATGTCGTGGCTGTTGCTGTATTGAGGGCGATGCAGGCGCACCACTGACGGATGAAGAAGAGGAGAAAATTCGCGAGATTCTTCCTATTCTTCTGCCCGATATGACCAAAGAAGCGCGTGCTGTGGTAGAGTTGCAAGGGCTGTCGTATCTTGACCCTTCTGGCGAGAAAGTGACATCCATCGTCAATGACAAAGATTGCGTCTTTGCGCGCACCGACCACAATGGTTGGTGCTATTGCTTGATTGAGAAGGCGTACAATGCCGGAAAAATTGATTTTAAGAAACCTATCTCTTGTCACTTATATCCTATACGATTGAACAAAGTGGGCGATATGATTGGGGTGGAGTATCATCGTTGGGATATTTGCCATTGCGCACGCCAATTGGGAAAAAAACTCCATCTTCCTATATATCAATTTCTTAAAGAACCACTAATCCGCCGCTTTGGACAAGAGTGGTATGATGAGCTTTGCCTTGTGGCAGAAGAGTGGAAGAAACAGGTTAAAGGTTAGAGGTTAAAGGTTAAAGGCAGGGAATGAAAGCTGAGATTATAACAATAGGCGATGAATTGCTCATTGGGCAGGTGGTGGACACCAACTCTGCTTGGATGGCTCAGCAACTCAATGAATTTGGGATCGAATTGTATCAGATTACGTCTGTGCACGATGACCGCAGACATATCCTATCCGCTCTGGATGAGGCATTCTCTCGGGCTGATATAATATTGACTACCGGTGGATTAGGCCCTACGAAAGACGATATAACTAAGCATGTAATGTGCGAATATTTTGGTACAAATTTGGTGGAAGATTCTAGTGTGCGTGAACATATATACAATCTGTATAAGGAGCGTCCAGACGTACTAAACCGCCTAACAGCTACCCAATGGCTTGTGCCCGAATTGGCTACCATATTGCCTAATAGAGTAGGTAGCGCACCGATTATGGTGTTTGAGAAAAGTGAAAACGGAAAGGAGCAATATTTGATTGCGATGCCTGGAGTGCCTCACGAGATGAAAATTGCTATGAAGGAGCAGGTGATGCCGTATATTAGGTTAAAGGTTAGAGGTGAAAGTTTAGAGGCGAGAGGCGAGATTATTCATCGTACGATGATGTTATATGGGATTGCGGAATCAACATTAGCATTGAAGATTGAGGAATGGGAGAATAATCTGCCTAAGACGATGCACTTGGCATATTTGCCTAAAGATGGCATCATTCGCCTTCGATTGAGTAGTTATGGCGAGGCTAGTTCAGCAGAGATTACATCTCGGATTGAAACTCTTAAACCTTTAATCTCTGATTACCTCATAGCCACGGAAGATCTACCTATTGAGGTGATTTTAGGTAAGTTACTCAAGCTAAACGGAGATACTATATCTACGGCTGAAAGCTGTACAGGTGGACGCCTAGCAGTTGCTTTGAATAGTCAACCTGGTTCCTCAGAATATTATAAAGGAACAGTGGTTGCTTATGCCAATGAGGTAAAAGAGCAACTGCTTGGTGTACAGCATGATATATTTTTAGAGAATGGCGCAGTAAGCGAACCGACTGTTTTGAAAATGGCAGAGGGTGTTCGCCGATTACTGCAAACCGATTATGCCATCGCTACATCAGGTATTGCTGGGCCAACTGGTGGCTCTCCCGATAAGCCTGTAGGCACTGTTTGGATTGCTTGGGCTACTCCTGAAGGAAGCACTGCTAAGTGCTATCACTTTGGGGCTGTACGAGAACGCGAACAGATTACCCAACGAGCTGTCACTGCCGCATTAGTCGAACTAATCAAATTACTAAAAACTAAATAGTAGCGGCTATACCGCGTCAACTAAACTATTTTCACTATGTCATTCTTTCATGATCTTTTTATAACGCCATCAGTTACCCAATCTATTGTGTTGCTTACGCTTGTTGTGTGTTTGGGATTGTGGGCTGGCGAGCATCTACGCATAAAAAAATTCTCGTTAGGTGTTACTTGGATATTATTTGTTGGTATTATCATATCATCATTTGGCATATCTATTGACCCACAAGTGAGCCTTTTTGCAAAGAATTTTGGATTAATCTTATTTGTCTATTCTATAGGTTTGCAAGTTGGTCCATCATTCTCGCCATTTGGCAAGAGTGGACTTAAGTTAAACCTCCTTGCAGTTGCGATTGTGGGATTAGGATGTCTAATAACCATTCTATTGCATTATATTACGCGTATTGATATGTGCACTATGGCGGGTATCATGTCAGGTGCTGTGATGAATACGCCATCGCTCGGTGCGGTACAACAAACGGCAGCGGATTTGATGGGACATGTTTCTCCCGACATAGCAATGGGGTATGCGTTGGCATATCCACTTAGTATCGTGGGACTTATATTATCCTTCGAATTAATACGTTTCTGTTGCCGTGTGGATCTTCGCAAGGAGGATGAAAAACTGCAAGAAGAACATGTTTCCGATGCTGACCCTATTTGTGTGGATATTCGTTTGTCGGTGGATTCTGCTATCACCCTGAAAGATTTGCACGCCCTTTGCCCTGTGGATAAGATGTTGGTGAGCCGTGTAACGCGGGAAGATGGGCGTGATGAACTGGTGGATACTACTACTATTTTCTACCCCAATGATGTGATTCGAATCGTGAGTGACAAACGACATGAGAATGATTTGCAGGTCTTGGGCGAAGTAACGCATTATGGCTTTCGTGGGATAGAACACTCCGACCACCTTATCTCTCGTCGTGTTGTAGTGACGCGAAAGGAGTGTAATGGCAAACGATTGAGCAGCTTTGATGTGCGACACCGCTATCACGCTACTATCACGCGAATCAATCGTGCTGGTGTGGAACTGTTGGCAACGCCAGATTTTGTCTTGCAATTAGGCGACCGTATCATGGTCGTGGGCGATAGAGATGATGTACGCCATGTTGCGGAAATCTTTGGTAACGAGCTCAAACGATTGGATTTGCCTAATTTGATGCCTATTTTCTTTGGAATCTTTTTGGGGGTATTGCTGGGATCGCTGCCTATCACTATTCCTGGGATGAATCAGTCCTTCAAAATTGGATTAGCAGGTGGATCACTGATTGTGGCACTCCTGATTGGCAGATTTGGACCTTACTATAGTATGGTCACTTTCGCCACTACATCTGCCAATATGATGTTGCGTCAAGTGGGTTTGACATTATTCTTGGCTGCTGTCGGATTGAGTGTCGGAGATGGATTCATCAATACCATATTAGATGGTGGATATATGTGGGTAGTATATGGTGTGTTGATTACGATGATACCACTATTGGTGGTCGGTTTGATCGCTTATAAGGGTATGAAAATCAACTTTTTTAAGGTTGTTGGCCTGCTGATAGGCTCAATGACTGGGGCACCAGCATTGGGGTATGCGGAGAGTCTTTCATCGCACAATGATCAAGCATCGGTAATATATGCAACGGTGTATCCTATCACCATGTTTTTGCGTGTGATGGCAGGACAATTATTGGTGCTATTATTTTGTATGTAACATTTTGTATGTAACTAATAATTTATATTTCATAATCATATATGTATGCATTAATTACAGGCGCTAGTTCTGGTATAGGTTTTCAGTATGCCCGTGTAATGGCTCGTAATGGCTATGATTTGCTCATTGTAAGCAACGAAGAGGCTATTCATGATCGAGCAAAAGAACTATCGGCTGAATATCCTGTTAAAGTACTGTCCCTTGTCCGTGACTTAGGTAAGCAAGATGCTGCCAAAGAACTATATCAATACTGCCTAAAAGAGGGCTTAAATGTAGAGGTGTTGATTAATAACGCAGGGGTGTATCACGATTGTGATTTCTTGGATGATTCTGAGGAGTTTAATATGCTGATAATGAACCTTCATATGATAACACCTGCTATGCTGCAGTATTATTTTGCTAAGGATATGAAACAGCGTGGCAAGGGCTATATTTTGAATATGTGTTCTATAACTGCTAGCATTGCTGTTCAGCGCCTTGGTACATATGGTGCTACAAAAGCGTTTTTGCAAAACTTCACTCGTTCTACGCACGTAGAAATGAAGGAATACGGTGTTATTGTTACTAACGTAAGCCCTGGAGCGGTGAATACAGGATTGTATAATATTCGTTCATGGTTGACCAAAATGGGATTGACGATGGGGTATATTGTTTCTCCTGAGTATTTGGCGCGTCGTGGTGTAAGAGCTTTGTTCAAAGGCCGTGCTAAAGTTACTATACCTTCGTTTTGGAATCATATATTACTGTTTTTTGTTGATTTTATCCCAACTTGGCTTCTTCGCCTAATTCGTAAATTAAGAATCTTCTAATCATGATTGAAAATTTGGAAAACAGAGCATGGAAAGTACTCAAATCAGAAAATATTTTGAATCTTGGTACTTGGTTGAATGTAAGGCAGGAGCTAGTAGAACTGCCTTCAGGCAAACAAATACCCACATGGTTTGTCCTTGATTTCCCTGATTGGATCAATGTGATTGCACTCACTAAGGATGGGGATTTTGTGATGGAAGATCAATACCGCCATGGTCTAGGAGAGACGCATTATGAATTGGTAGCAGGTGTGATTGACCCAGGCGAAACACCTTTGCAAGCCGCTCAACGAGAACTAAGCGAAGAGACAGGTTTTGGCGGGGGAGATTGGGAACTCTTTATGACTCTTTCGCCTAATCCTACCAACCACAGTAATCTTAGTTATACCTTTTTGGCGGTAGGTGTAGAGCGATTATGCGATCAGCATTTGGAATCAACCGAAGATATACGTGTACATGTCATGAAACGTGATGAGGTAAAGCAATTGCTGGAGCAGGGAGAGATAGTACAGGCACTACATGCTGCACCATTATGGAAATACTTCGCTACTCATGAATAGGGTAGCGAAGTATTTTTTATTTCAAGCATCCACTAAACCCGAAGCTATCAATTACGGGTTCTTATCTCACTTTGTTCGAACGATTATTTCATGACGGGTTCATATGCTATCTTCACTATGTGATAACTATGTGATTAGTATGTGATCACTATGTGATTCATATCCCTTGCTTATCCCTTTGCTATCGTTCGTGTAATCCTTACCACTCCGATACCACGTAGAATATTCATTGATTTTTTTCAAAATATAGCGTGGGTATTTTGGGTAAATTGGGGATTTTGGGCATTTCTCATTTACCCTATATACCCTAAAAACCCTAAATACTGTCTTTGTTTTTTCTTCTCCATTTAAATAACAAATCCACATAACCGATTTTATTTCATTCGATTATGCGGATTTGCCTTATCACCTGATAACCTCATCACCTCATCCTACGGACTTCCTGCGAACACATTCTTAAACTCTCTCAAAAGTCCGTAGAAATCCATTCCAACTTCCTTTCTTCCTGAAAATCAATGCTCCATTCTTAATTACTCAGCATGGCGGAACTGACGCTTGTGGCGGAATGGCGGAGAAGTTTCCGCCATTACCGCCACTTTCGCCACATGTCATTTTTATATTTCGCGTGAGGTTTCTGCGGTTTTCAGTTTTCACTTTTCCGTTTCCAAAGGATAAAAAAACGCGGGCAGAAATGCCCGCGCTTGATTTATTAACTGTAGTCCGAAGGACGTCCTCTAAACACTAAACAGTAGCCGCCTAGCGGCGTCCCCTAAACACAGATCACATCTCCTGTCCCATGGCGTTGTACTCAACACCATCGCGCACGATAATGAACTGACCATCACGTATTATCTTTTGGATATTTGCGTTTTTGGTGGTAATATTATCTACCGCTGTTGTGGATTGGGTCGTAAACTCGCCAGAATGTGACTTGATGGTTTTGTTAGAAGCATCTTTCACATCAATATTATAGCCATATTTAGTGCCTGATTCTAAGCTTGTTACGGTAAAGCGATAGCCATTAACCGTTTGCTCGGCATATTGTGCAGGACGATTGCCATTGCGACCTGGAGCAAAGGCAATATTGAGCAATTGTCCTTCTGCGTTGAAAGTCAAGGTGCAGAATACCTCGTTGCCTTTCTTGATGACGATGGTATAGGTATCTGCATTACCTTCCGTTGGCCATGTAATGGTAACATCGTTGGTACCAGGAGTAATGACTACGTCATCGGTTGGCACATTCTCCGAATCTGCTCCCATGCATTGGATATATTTGAACGAGCCGAAAACCATATCTAATTGATAATCTTGCAAATTGTCACATGGTACATTCAGATATACATTGTAGTTGGCGAAAGATGTACTTTCTGCCATAGGTGGATTGATAGCATAGCAATTCACGTGAACCAACTTTTTGCAACCTGCAAATGCATAATCGCCAATTGAAGTGACGGTATAAGGAATGGTTATTTCGTTTAGTCCTGTACAATCACTAAATGCGTCATTTCCAATATGGGTAATACCATTAGGCAATACCACAGTTTGTATTTCGTTTGTAAACAATCCCCAAGGACGGTTATCATACATTCCGCCAAATCCTGATATTGTGAGAGTGTCATTTTGATAACTCCAATACAGATTATCGCCACATTGACCAGAGAATGTTTGTGCAAACTCAGCAGAGAAAGTTGTATCTTGAGTAAGAATAAAGTGACGTGGATTGTCAGTATTGCCGTCTGCCCAACGCACAAAATGGTAGCCGTAATTTGGTTCAGCAATCAAGGTTATATTATCCAAATACTCGCCTGAAGAATAGCCATCTACATAACCTTGATTGCTATCATAGTTTTTGGTGATATAATATGTGTTCTTATCAAAATATGCGGTATATGTTTTGTCTTCGGTTACTTGAACTTGGCGTGGGTTATCATAGTTATAATCATCCCAATGGGAGAAATGATAACCATAATTGGCAGTAGCAGAAATTGTTACATAATCTAAATAAGTTGTTGTGACATCACCAGATGTTGTACCGCGCTCGGTATAGTTGCACTGAGTAGAGATTGTATAAGTATTGGGTGCAAATTCAGCAGTTAAGACAGTATCCTGTGTCAATACCAAAGAACGTGGATTGTCGGTCTTGCCATCTGACCATTGTGCGAAGTGGTAGCCGTAATTAGCGCTTGCAGTTAATGTGATAGTATCCAAATATTTACTTATACTTGGACCACTGACGAAACCCTGTTGATCATCACATTGAGTAGTGATGTAATAGGTGTTTTTATCAAAATATGCAGTGAAGGATATATCTTTGGTTACTTGTATTCGACGAGGGTTGTCGGTATTGCCATCGTCCCAGCAAGTAAAATGATAACCATAGTTGGCGGTTGCAGTTATGGTAACGTAACTTCCATAATCGGCAGTAGAACCACCAGACACAGTACCACGTTCACTATCAGATGTATAGGCAGAGATTGTATGTCGATCTGGTGCGAACTCTGCTATGAAGGTTGTATCCTGTGTAGGAATGAAAGTGCGTGGATTATCTAAATTTCCGTCGCTCCATTGAGTAAAGTGATAACCTGTATTGGCTGTAGCACTAATAACGCTACCGCATGCCGAATTTTTATCTAACTTAGCAGAACCTTGTTTGTTATCTATTGATGAGACCACAATAGCATATTCCAATAATAGCTCTTGGATATTTGAAAAATAGTTCCATGTTGAAGCATTATACGTATCTATTGTACCACATGGCACATGAACAGGGATAGAAGTACTTACATTTTCGAATGTGCTATTGTAGATAGTTGGTGGTGTCTCTGACTTACAAGTAATTGATTGGAGAGAGGAGCACCAATAGAAAGCATTATCTCCAATGCTTGTTACGCTATTAGGGAGAGTGATAGAGTTGAGGGAGGAACAATCAGAGAAAGCATGATGTTCAATAGTCATTACACTTTCTGGGATAGTAATTGAGGTTAGGGAGGAGCAACCTGAGAAAGCATAATCTCCAATGCTCGTTACGCTATTGGGGATAATCGTATTTTTACAACCAATCACCAGGGTGTTAGTGGCAGTTTCAATAATGGCATTGCTTTTATCGCGACTATCATAAGTAGTATTACCCGTTTCTACCACAATGGAGGAGAGAGAGGAACAACCTGAGAAAGCCTGCTTTCCAATGCTCGTTACGCTATTAGGGATAGCGATAGAGGTGAGGGAGGAGCACCAATAGAACGCACTAGATCCAATGCTCGTTACGCTATTGGGGAGAGTGATAGAGTTGAGGGAGGAACAAAGAGAGAAAGCCTGCTCTCCAATGCTTGTTACGCTATTAGGGATAGTGATAGAGGTAAGGGAGAAGCAACCTGAGAAAGCATTATATCCAATGCTTGTCACGCTGTTGGGGATGGTAATGGAAGTAAGAGAGGAACAATCAGAGAAAATAAATCTTCCAATGCTCGTTACGCTATTAGGGATGGTAATGGAGGTGAGAGAGGAGCAATCAGAGAAAGCACCGCCTCCAATGCTCGTTACGCTATTGGGGATGGTGATAGAGGTGAGCCCAGAGCAACGAGAGAACGCACTAAATCCAATGCTCGTTACGCTGTTGGGGATGGTAACGGAGGTGAGTTTATCAAGGCAATAACACAATTGTTCTGGGATATATTCTACTTCGTTGCCAAATATAAAAGAGGTAATAGGACAGACATTACTATAATTATCTAGGTATGAAAGATAAAACAGGGTATAAAAAACATCCCCTATATGATCCGTAATCGTGCAGTTTTTTGCATTCCATACAACCGAATTCAGCGAGCTACAATACACAAAAGCTCCATACCCTATACTTGTTACGTTCTCTGGAATAGTAATTGATTGGAGAGATGTGCAATTATAGAAAGCAGAAGATTCAATAGTCGTTACACTTTCTGGGATAGTAATTGATCTGAGGGAGGAGCAATTAGAGAAAGCAGAAGATTCAATAGTCGTTACACTTTCTGGGATAGTAATTGATTTGAGGGAGGTGCATTTATAGAAAGCATCCTCTCCAATGCTCGTTACATTGTAGGTTGTACCATAGACATAGACCGTAGCTGGAATTTCGACAGATCCAGAATATTCGTTGGAATATGAATCATACCTCGAACCACGATATGTTACTTCCACATTGTTTCCATCAAGGTAGTTGTAATAGATACCACCGACGGAAAAATCTTCAGCCCAGAGGCTTGTGGTGGCGAGGAGTGCCATAAAAAGGGAGAATAGTTTTCTCATAATTGTTTGAGTTTAAAGTGTTAATATTGTTGTTAGTTTACTTGCTATTGGTATATAAACACACAAAAAGCGCAGACCTCATGTCGTTTACTTACACACGAGGTCTTAGCATTACCTTAGAGTCAAATAAACAACAGGAAACCTACGCTGGTATGACAACATGCTGCACTATACAAGCGCAGTATGGATATAATCATACCCATAGGCATTCATTGTTACTTTGATTTTGACTCTAATTTGGAAAGTTGCTAAGTTTCGTGTGTCAAACGCAAAGCGCAATAAACGCTATTTAATATGTCCGAAACCTACCCAAGAAAGACCCTTTGCGAGACACTTTGCGCAGGATATACTCCCTCCAGCGTAGGATTCGGTTGCAAAGGTAGTGAATTATTTTGGATTGAGCAAATTTTTTTGTTGAAAGTTTGTAGTTTAAGGGTTAAAGGTAAAGAATCCCCGAATAACATTCGTCAAGCACCCCAAAACGCCACGAGCGTTTTCGGGGACCCCGCTGGATAATGGACATAGCTGAAGTTAAAGATGGTACTTCGGTGATAGCTGCTTGAAAATACGCTCATCATTCGGTGAGGTTCCAATGAGGTTCCAATGAGATTCCAATGAGGTTCCAATGGAGATAGGTGGCAAATAAGTGGCAGATAGGTGGCATACAACGGGAAACAAAAGGAAATAGGAGAAGAGAAAAAGAGGCGAAATTTGACTTTATTACAAAAAAATGCGCATTGCGCTTGCGTATGTGCGAAAAAAGTAGTACCTTTGTCGCGAAAATGTGCGTTTCGCGCTAATGGCAGGCGAATATGCACAGAAAAACTGCTGAAAAACATGTTTTGAAGCTAAACATCAAGAATTGAGAACAAGGACAAGGATTATAACAAAGATTGATTATGAAAAAATTGAATATCGCTTTGGTTGCTCATGATGCCAGAAAACAAGAATTGGTGAAATGGTGTACCTTTAATTCGTGTATTCTCAAACATCATAATTTATTTGCAACAGGTACAACCGGTAGTCTCCTTGC